>NZ_JBNNVQ010000044.1:0-44540 GCF_050280625.1 Pseudomonas sp. NPDC089569 | reverse complement strand
TGAGAAAATATCTAAACAACCGCAATTGCCGTTAGCGGACGTCACGAACGGCGACCGTTGGACGTCAGCGGTCGCTTGCCGATAGCCGCTTTTGGCCGTCAGCAGTCGCGTGCTCATGTCCGCTTTTGGCCGACTTCTGCCCGTCGAGAACGTCCGCTTTCAGCCCTTCATTTGTACACGTGCTGATTGGCCGTCGTGCATCCAGTGCAGCTTTTCTCGGGAGGAGCGGGGCGCGTGTTTAAAAGCCCCCCAGATTTACTTCCAGAAAGCTACAAAATCTTGCGTCGTTACCTACCACTACGCCAGAATCCGCCGGCTTTTGCGCCTGGGGGCCGCTCGGTATCTTGATTCCTGTCACTGCCCATCAGTGATCGGGTTTCGCAGCTCGGCTAATCTCTAGGCGCACAACGTCTACCGTCCGTGAGCAGATACTTTTTTGAGTCTGTCACTCACGTCATGGCGGCTGTGCGTGGGAGACCTCAGGGTCTGCCGGGTTCCTAGAGTCCTGGTCTGCGAACCCGCGTACAGCTGCCACCCTATTTCGTTTCGCAGCGACGGGTGGGAGCTCCACATTTCTAGGAGTTTCACCATGTTCAAAGTCACACCTAACCCGCCGGACCCCGCATCCCCCTACGAACCCGACTCAAAAAAACTCAACGAGGCCGCCGAGCGAGCCCTCGACTTTCATTTCCCCTCGACGGCCGATATCAAGGCCGCGCCGCGCACCCCCAGTACGCTGTTCAGCGTCGATCCAGAGGCGTCGAGCGAAACCCTGGCGGTGTATCTGGTCGAGACGCTGGCCTCGGTGGATGTGATGGTCCATCAGTTGGTGGATCATCTGGACGGTGGCTCGCGCAATGCGCTGCTGGGCATTTCCAATAGCGTGATGCTGGCGGAGATCACGGCGAACCGGTTGCTGGATCAGATCGATCCTGTGACGTAGGCGCGGCCGGCAGCGGAAGGCAAAGCGGGGCATATGTATCGCTGTGTATCCGGCCCCCCTGTTCGGAGACTGGCTTACAAATGTCCCTCGATGCGGATACGTCCGGGATACATGGAAAAAGGGCGCAGATTTATTTTTACTCTGATGCAGGGCTCGCGTTATCTAAGGTTATCGACGTGCCTACGAGGGAGTGCTGCATCGGAGGCAGAGGTGCAAATTAGAGCAAGTAAAATAAATCCGAGTTGGCTTTTAGCCTTGACTTGAGACCGGCTAATGGGCGTCCCATTTTTCGTTATTTTTCGTTCTATTCTTCACTGAGCGCTATAGAGTTCTTCCGGTTACCACACCAAGATGGGAAATACATCGCGCCGCGTACTCACAACATAAGATTCAAACCCATTCTTCTCAGGATAGATTTTCAGGATCATTTCCCTACTGAAAGTGATGGTGAAAACGCCAAAACTATCAATTGAAAAGCCCTCTACATCGAGGTTTAGAAAGTCGAAAAGTAAAGGGCTGGTAGAGGGGTCTTCACCATGCCCCCACCTGCATACCCTACTGATATCGCAAGCGAATGGGCATTGAATTAACACGCTTGCCATGTCACCAAAAAGCAGGATCAGTGAACTGATCCCGACAGTTACTCCTGTTAGAGCGGAAGGAGTCATTTCAGCCAAATCTGAATCGTTTATCATTGCCGTGCTCTTTCCATAGAGGTGGTTGTTGAAGAATCATAGGCCTGAATCGGCTCTAGTGCGGTAGGCAGATCATATCTCCATTTGTTAGGGCAGCCATTCATGCCAACCGTTCGATTCTGGCGAAAGCGGCTCAGGCGAATGTCTGCTACTGGCCGACTTCTGCCCGTCAAGAACGTCCGCTTTCGGCCCTTCATTTGTACACGTGCTGATTGGCAGTCGTGCAGCCAGTGCAGCTTTTCTCGGGAGGAGCGGGGCGCGTGTTTAAAAGCCCCCGGATTTACTTCCGGAAAGCTACAAATTCTTGCGGCGCAGCCTACGGTGAAGCCAGAATTCGCCGGCTAGTGCGCTTCAGGGAGAGGCTCTATCGTTTACGTGCCGCTGCCAATTCAGCGGCCGGGTCTGGAAACCCGGAAATGTAAACGGCAACCAAAAGCGCCCTTCATCACGTATGCTTGCGCGCCTTTGATGTGCACTCCGTTATGGCGGTTGTGCGCAGGAGACCTTCAGGTCTACCGGGTTGCCGTTTTCCCGGGTTTCCAGCCTGCGTACAGCTGTCACCCCTTCGTCTGGAAACGAACGCGGCAGCTCCACTCGCAAACGGAGAGTCACCATGTTCAAAGTCACACCCAACCCGCCAAACCCCGCATCCCCCTACGAACCCGATTCAAAAAAACTCAACGAGGCCGCCGAGCGTGCCCTCGACTTTCATTTCCCCTCGACGGCCGATATCAAGGCCGCACCGCGCACCCCCAGTACGCTGTTCAGCGTCGATCCGGAGGCGTCGAGCGAAACCTTGGCGGTGTATCTGGTCGAGACGCTGGCCTCGGTGGATGTAATGGTCCATCAGTTGGTGGATCACCTGGATGGCGGCTCGCGCAATGCGCTGCTGGGCATTTCCAATAGCGTGATGCTGGCGGAGATCACGGCGAACCGGTTGCTGGATCAGATCGATCCTGCGCCGTAGGCGCGGCCGGCAGAGGAAGGAAAAGCGGGGCCTATGTATCGCTGTGTATCCGGCCCCGCTGTTCGGAGACTGGCTTACAAATGCCCCTCGATGCGGATACGTCCGGGATACATGTGTGCAGTCAAATAGCCTGGCCTTAGCGAGACAGCACAAGCGCCTCGCACCACGGCTTATCGCCCTTGCGGCATGACCCAGGCGGCCCAGGTCGCACACTGTACCCGGAGAAACAACCATGTCCCGTATGTCGAACAAATCCCGTATTGGCCTGATCGCCGTTGCACTGGCCGGCAGCTTGAACCTGGCGTCCACCGCTTTTGCTGCAGACGCCTTGCCGCAGGGCTATCAACTGGCCGCAGCGGAAAAGACCAGCGAAGGCAAGTGTGGCGAAGGCAAGTGCGGCGCCGGCGAAGCCGCCGCCAAAGTGACCAAGGCCGGTGAAGGCAAGTGCGGTGAAGGTAAATGCGGCGACGCCTCGTTCGCTCGCACCGACACCGATCACGATGGCCGTGTTTCGCTGAAAGAACTGCTGACCGTGGCCCCGCAGGGCGGTGAGGAATTCAAGGCGATGGACACCAACCATGACGGTTACCTGTCCGAAGCCGAGGTCTACAAGTTCCGCACCAATCAGTACGTTTCCAACGGCAAGAAAGTACCGACCGAGCTGTTCACCAAGATGAGCAAAGTCCAGGGCTGAGAAGGGGGCAGATTGATTTTTTACTGAGCCAGATAAAAAGCCTGCGGGGCGCAACACCCCGCAGGCTTTTTCAATCCACTGGAAGGACCCGCCTGGGACTTTCGTGGTTTTCAGCGCTTGATCAGGGAAATCTTCGTGCCTTCGATACTGATCCCGGCCATCAGCCCTTGCTGGTCGAAGATGAACGCATAGGCGTCATCCTTGAGTGTCGAGCTGGACAGGTTCTTCGAAACCCCTTCATCCACCACGACAACCGTTGGCCCTACACCAATTTCCCAGCCCTTGGTGTCGGCGACATATTTGACCGCCTTGTCGGTCATCAGAAACACCACATAACCATACGACTGCGCACCGGCCTGCAGGCCCCACGAGCCGCTGACGGAGTTGTAATAGTTCTCGACCTTCGTGCCCTTCATCAGTACGCCTTCGCCATAACTGCCGCCGAATACCAGGCCGGCCTTGATGATTTTCGGGAACACCAGCACGGCTTTGGCCTGGTGCGAAATGGTTTCGGAAAACGGATTGGTCTTGTAGAGCGTCTGCAACGCTTGTCGAGAGTCGGCATTCAGGTCCTCGGCGGTGGCCGCTCCTGCCGTATTTAGAAAGCTCGCCGATGCCAATGAGGCGAGCACGAGAAAGAAAGATAGAAAGAACCGCATCGAATGAGTCATTTGCATACTCCGATAAGGGAGCAGTGGACGGGAGCAGCAGTCAGCCCGGATTCAACCGGGAACCGAACCTGCCGAACGTTATCCGGCGCGCCCAGAAGTGTGTGGATGACAGGCGTCGCGCTTGAATGAAGGTGGTCCGGGACCACGGGGGCGATGCGACGCCATCAATGTTGTGACCATTGGGGTGGGGCAGGGTTCGTTGTCGGAGGTTGTCGCTCATATCCCGTGACGGGGCGCCCGTGAGAGGCGAAATCGGCCAGGCGTCGAAGGTTCTGCACTGCGGCGACTGGCGTGACCCCACCGGTCGCGCCACTCATGCCACGCAGTCGCAAGTAATCCTGGGTCGAAGGGCCGTCGGCAACACGTACCCGGACAATGCAGCGATTGAATCAAACGGTAAATTGAGCGACCACCTTGTTCAAGCCAATCGCCAACTTCGACAGCTCATTGCTGGCAATGGAGGTCTCATTGGCTACCGATGTACTTTGAACGGAGAGATCCCTGATGCTCATCAGGTTTTGATCCACGGACCGGGCGACTTGTGCCTGTTGCTCGGACGCGGTTGCGATCTGCAGGTTTCTTTCGTTGATATCAGCCACCGCCCTGGATATTTCCCGAATGGCTTCCCCGGCTTCGCGTGCAATCTCAAGCGTTTTGATGGCTTCTGCACTGCTTTCCTGCATCGAAAGCACGGACTTGTCGGAGCCTGACATGATGCCGCTCATCATTTGCTCAATTTCCTGTGTCGACTCCTGAGTCCGATGAGCCAAGGCCCTGACCTCATCGGCTACCACGGCAAAGCCGCGGCCTTGTTCACCCGCGCGGGCGGCTTCGATGGCGGCGTTCAAGGCAAGCAGGTTGGTTTGCTCGGCAATGGCCCGAATAACGTCGAGCACTTTTCTGATTCCTTGAGTCTGTTGCGCCAATTGCTCAAGGTCGTTGCTGGTTTGCTCAACGGTGCCCGCCAGATTTTCAATCGACGATATCGTCCGGGTGACCCGATCCAGGCCGGTCTGCGCGGCTGTACCGGAATGTTGTGTGGACCTGGAGGCTGACAGCGCATTGCTGGCGACGTCTTCGACGGCCGCCGTCATCTCGTTGACGGCCGTTGCCGCCTGTTCGGTTTCGAGACTCTGGCGTTGAATGCCCGATTTCGATTCATGGGTGATCGCGCTCATTTCTTCAGCCGCCGATGCCAGCGATGCAGCCGACTCGGAAATATGATGGATCGTGCCCTTGAGATTCTTCAGCATCGCCGCCGCTGACTGTTGCAGATCCGTCAGTTCATCGGTTCCCGACACCTCGACGCTGCTCCTCAAATCCCCACCGGCAATCATCTGGTTGATATGCATCAACGATTGAAGCGGCAATACGATGCTTCGTGTGAAGAAAATGGCGATGGCCACTGTGAGCGCCAAGCCTGCGGCAATGATCGCGATCACCCAGGCCAGACCGCTGTCGAAGGCGGCACGCGCATTATCGCCCGACGTTGCTGCACCAACGGTGTTAAAAACGGCCAACTGGTCAATACCGTCTATCAACTCATCAGCCGCCGGGGCAGTTTCGGTGCGGATATAAACAAATGATTGAGCTTGGGATTGTTTGTCCGCTTGCATCAACAGGGTATGCACTTTGTCGCGGTAATTTTTTACCAGTGCTTTGACTCTTTCATATTTGGCCCGCTCACCTGCAGAAGAAACATTGGACTCATAGGCCGAGGTGGCGTTATCGAGTTTTTTATCCTGTTCGATGACTTTGGCACGCGACGCATCATTATTGGTCGCGCCTTGAATAATGTAATACAGCAGTGACAAGCGAAGATTGTAGGCGTTCGATTTGATCGCGGCAGAGCCCTGTATGCTGGGCAGCCAGTCGGATTCGAGCATTTTCGCTTCCTTGCCGATTTGCGACATTTTCCAAATCGACAGTCCGCCCATCAACACCAATAAAAGGCATATCACACCAAAACAAAGTGCTGCGCGTGCGCTTAGCCTAATGCGTCTTATCATCATTTTTCAGTTCCAGTTCAATCCAGGTCGATTCAGGCTCAATACATCGGTTCAGTTTCCAGAGCTGACGGTCAAGCGACGGGGTTAGGAGCGCATACACCCTATTGAGCCCGATCAGGAAGGGGAATCAGTCAAGCCTTAAAAGGAAAATCGGGTTGGCCAAAAGGGGCTGTGCTTCAAACGGGAACGAAGAAAGAGAAGGCTGAGAATGTTCGCAGAAGGCAAGCAGAACTCGTGCTTTGCTCGATCCTGCGGCGTAGGAGCGACCTGCAGAAGAAAAGCGGGGACTATGTATCGCTGTGTATCCGGCCCCCCTGTTCGGAGACTGGCTTACAAATGCCCCTCGATGCGGATACATCCGGGATACACGTGTGCAGTCAAATAGCCTGGCCTTAGCGAGAAAGCACAAGCGCCTCGCACCACGGCTTATCGCCCTTGTGGCATGACCCAGACGGCCCAGGCCGCACACTGTACCCGGAGAAACAACCATGTCCCGTATGTCGAACAAATCCCGTATTGGCCTGATCGCCGTCGCACTGGCCGGCAGCTTGAACCTGGCCTCCACCGCGTTTGCCGCAGACGCCTTGCCGCAGGGCTACCAACTGGCCGCAGCGGAAAAGACCAGCGAAGGCAAATGTGGCGAAGGCAAGTGCGGTGCTGGTGAAGCCGCCGCCAAAGTGACCAAGGCCGGTGAGGGCAAGTGCGGTGAAGGCAAATGCGGCGACGCTTCGTTCGCTCGCACCGACACCGACCACGACGGCCGTGTTTCGCTGAAAGAACTGCTGGCCGTGGCCCCGCAGGGCGGTGAGGAATTCAAGGCGATGGACACCAACCACGACGGTTACCTGTCCGAAGCCGAGGTCTACAAGTTCCGCACCAACCAGTACATCTCCAACGGCAAGAAAGTACCGACCGAGCTGTTCACCAAGATGAGCAAAGCCCAGGGCTGATCGATCGATGCGACAAAAAAACTCCCCGGATTCACGTCCGGGGATTTTTTTGCGCTTGAAAAACCGGCTCAGTCGAAGGCGCTGCGGTAGGCAAACAGCCCCGGCAAGCCGCCGGTCATGACAAACAACAGGTGACTGCCCGCCGGGTAGTCGCCCCGGCGCACGGCAGCCAGCAAACCGGCGAAGGCCTTGCCGCCGTAGACCGGGTCGATGAGCAAGCCTTCGTGGGAAGCCAGCAGGCGTACCGCCTCCAGCATTGCATCGGTCGGTGCGCCGTAGGCGTCGCCGCGCTGGCTGCCATCCACACTCACCGTGTGTTCGACCAAGGCAACGGAGGGGGCGAGGAGCTGCAGGGTTTGCCGGGTCTTTTCCAGTGTCGTGGCCAAGGCCTGTTCCTCGGTTGCCAGTACCGAGTAGCCGAGGATTTGTGTGGAGGCGCGCGCCAGCGTCACACCCGCCAGCAATCCGGAATGGGTCCCGGCACTGCCGTTGGGCACGACAATCTGGTCGAAATGAATACCCAGTGCATCCGCCTGACGCAGGATCTCCGCTGCGCAGGCGGCATAGCCCAGGCTGCCACGGGGGCTGGAGCCGCCCAATGGCATGACGAAGGGCTTTTTCCCTTGGCCTTTGAGCGTTTCAACCAGTTGCCCCGCATGGACATCCGGTGCCACCCCCCTGGCCAAGCGATGGATGTTTGCCCCGAACAGACCATCGAGCAGGACGTTGCCGTTGTGGCAGAAGTCCTGATCGCTGCGCACGGCGGACGGGGTCAGGATCAGTTCGCAAGCCAGGCCATGCCGGGCGGCGACGGCGGCGGTCAGGCGCGCGTGATTGGATTGAAAGCCACCCCAGGTCACCAGGGTGTCGGCGCCTTCGGCCAGCGCTTCGCCCAGCAGGAATTCCAGCTTGCGCAGTTTGTTGCCACCGCCGCCAAGGCCGGTCAGGTCATCGCGTTTGACGTACAGGTTGCAGCCATTGAACTCGGGCAGGCTGCTCAATCGGGACAGTTTCTGGATCGGTGTCGGGCCTTCGAGCAACGCAGCCCTGGGGTAGGCGGCCAGCGCGGTATCAAGAGGGTTCAAGTCATGGGTCATGAAAGTTCGCTCGTCGGGTGAAAAGGGAGTGAAAGCCATGAGCCACTGTAGGAAAGCCTTGATCGGAAGATATACCGCTTCGCGGGAATTACAGTTGATACGCCGTGTAATAAACCCTCGGCAAAGTCAGCTGCCATCGGCATATCTTTTTTACAGATAGCCGATAGCTAATTTATTCGTTACTGGAGATATCGTCTCGCGCGTAGTGTTCGCCCAACTGAAGACTGCAAGGGCAGACGATGAACAGCGTAAAACCCACGATTGCCGCCACCGCACCCCATCCGGTCAGTCCATGGCGGGGCACCGTGGCCGGCTTCTCCGCCAGCCTTGTCGGCATCGGCCTGGCGCGGTTTGCCTATACACCGCTGCTGCCGGCCATTGTGGACGCCCATTGGTTCGATGCGTCGAAGGCCGCCTATCTTGGCGCGGCCAATCTGGCGGGGTACCTGGCCGGCGCTTTGTTTGGCCGCACGCTGGCGGCGAAAATCTCTACGCGATGGACCCTGCGACTCATGATGCTGCTGGCCAGCCTGGCGTTTTTCGCCTGTGCGTGGCCGCTGTCCTTTGTCTGGTTTTTTGCCTGGCGCCTGTTATCGGGTGCAGCCGGCGGCGCATTGATGGTGCTGGCGGCGCCGACGGTGTTGGCCCATGTGCCGCCGTCCCGCCGAGGGTTGGCGGGCGGGGTGATTTTCATGGGGGTGGGCGTCGGGATTGCGGCGTCCGGGACCCTGGTGCCGCTGTTGTTGCAACAGGGGCTTGCGCAAACCTGGCTCGGGCTGGGCGTCATTGCGTTGTTGCTGAGCGCCATTGCCTGGCACGGTTGGCCGACGGACAACGCCCCGGCGACCGGCACTCCTCATCCTCGTCGCACCCCATCGAATGGCACGCTCAAGGCGCTGTATGTCGAGTACGCGTTGAACGCCGCCGGTTGGGTGCCGCACATGATCTTCCTGGTGGATTTCGTTGCCCGCGGCCTGGGTCAAGGGCTGCAAACGGGGGCGCAATACTGGGTGCTGTTCGGTATCGGTGCCACGGTCGGTCCGCTGCTGGCGGGAGTGCTGGCCGATCGGGTCGGGTTCGGCCGGGCGTTGCGGGTGGCGTTCCTCATCGAGGCCGTCAGTGTCGCGGTGCCGGCGATGGGTGCGGGCACTGTCTGGCTGATGGCGTCCAGCGTGGTCGTCGGCGCCTTCGTCACCGGCACCGTGCCGCTGGTGCTGGGACGGATTCAGGAAATCCTTGTTCATCACCTCGCTCAACAGAATGCGGCCTGGCAAACCGCCACGGTGGGGTTCGCGCTGTTTCAGGCAATCGCCGCCTATGGCTTGTCGTTCCTGTTTTCCTGGAGTGGTGGCAACTACCACCTGCTGTTCCTCATTGGCACGTCGGCCATGCTGATCGCCTTTTTCATCGATGTGATGGCGGCGCTGCGTGGCTCGCAGCCATCCGGACAATCGGCCCTCTGACCTTCACCTGCGGAGTACTCGTCACATGAACTATGCCGATCGCAATCGCGCCTACTGGCGGCGCAACCTGGCCATTTGTGTGTTCGGCTCGTTCACCACCCTGGTGAGCCTGAGCATGCTGCTGCCGTTCTTGCCGTTGTATGTGCAGCAGTTGGGCGTGACGAATCAGGCTGACGTGGTGCAATGGTCGGGAGTGGCCTTCGGCGCGACATTTTTCGGTACGGCGATGACCGCGCCGCTGTGGGGGCGGTTGGCGGATCGTTACGGTCGCAAGCCAATGCTGGTCCGTGCGGCCATCGGTATGGCGGTGGTGATGTCGTTGATCGGGCTGGCGCGGGACGTCACCGAACTGGTGGCGCTGCGCCTGATCGCCGGGCTCATCGGTGGTTATGCCTCGGCCGCAATTGTGATGATCGGCACCCAGGTGCCCAGGGAAAAGGCGGGTTGGGCCCTGGGTGTGCTGTCGACCGGCGCCTTGTCCGGCAACCTCGTCGGGCCGCTGGTGGGTGGGTTCCTGCCACAACTGGTGGGGATTCGCGGCACCTTCTTTGTCGGCGGGACGATGATCGCGGTGGCGGCGATTATCACCATCCTCTGTGTTCGCGAAGACTTTGACCGGACAACGGATGGATCGCGGCGCGACAAACAGACTTCAACCGACGGTGACAGCTCGCGCTGGCCAGTCGTCGCCGCGCTGTTGGTGACGGCGATGATGGTGCTGCTGGCCAATATGTCCATCGAGCCGATCATCACCGTCTATATCGGTTACCTCGGCGTGGCCCTCGATGAACAGGCGTGGATTGCCGGTGTGGTGATGGCCGGTTCGGCCCTGGGCAGTATCCTGACCGCCGCCAGGCTTGGCGCATTGGCCGATCGCATCGGCGGCTGGAACGTCATCATCGGCTGTCTGGTGTTGACGGGTATCGTCATGGTGCCCCAGGCCTATGTGACGCAGTGGTGGCAACTGGCGGTGTTGCGGGGCGTCATGGGCATGACCCTTGCCGGATTGCTGCCGGCCATCGCCAAACTGCTGCGTCAATCGGTGCCGGAGCACAGCACCGGTAAAGTCCTGGGTTATCTGCAGTCGGCGCAGTTTGCAGGGCAGGTGATCGGCCCGCTGATCGGTGGCCAGATCGGCGCGCATGTGGGTTTGCATCACGTGTTCCTGGTGACCGGCGCGCTGCTGGTGCTGTGTGCCGTTATCAACGCCTGGGTCAAAGGCCGTTTCAATGCGATGCCGGTGTTGCAGGCCAGTGTCGGCCGGTGAAACTACAGCGTTACGCCAGCCAGCGCCGGAGCAGAGGCGGCGTCCTCATGCAGGCTGTGGAGGAAGGTGGCCAGTGTGCTGGAGAAGTAGCCGTCGATCCGCCGCACGAACACGGTCTGCACTTCAGCCAGCTCCGCCGGCAGATCATGCATGGCGACCAGCCCTTCGCGGGCGGCATTGGCCACGACTGCCCGGGGTAACAACGTGACCCCGACCCCGGCGGCTACGCAGGCGATGATGGCTTCGATTGAGCCGAACTCCAGTGGCTCGGGGGCGACGATGCCCAGGCCGGTCAGCAGCGTATCCAGGCGTTGGCGGTAGGAGCAGCCGATGCGGAATACCACTGTCTTGAGGTTCTCGACGTCGGCGACCGACTCCAGGCTGCGCAGGGCAGGTGAGGTGACCAGTACCAGCTCTTCGCAAAATGCCGTTTCGCTGTGCAGCTCCGGGTGGTTGACCGGCCCGGCAACGAATGCACCTTCGAGCCTGCAGTCGATGACGCTCTGGATCAGGCTGCAGGTGGTGCCGGTGCGCACCACCGGGCGAACCTCGGGGTAGGCCTTGGCAAACCGCGCGATCAGGCGCGGCAGGCGCATGGCCAGGGTGGTTTCCAGCGTACCGATCTCCAGCAACCCTTTGGGCTGGCCGTCATCGCGGGCGGCGCTGGAGGCATCGAGCAGCAATTTCGACAGCCGGGCGGCGTAGGGCAGGATGCGGCGCCCGGCGGGCGTGACCTGAACGCCCTTGGCGCTGCGCTGGAACAGCGCCACCCCGAGTTCGTCCTCAAGCGAGCGAATCCTCGCCGAAACGTTGGATTGCACGGTGTTCAGTTCGCTGGCGGCCTTGTTCATGCTGCCGTGGCGTGCCACGGCATCGACCACCTTGAGATCCGTTACATCCATCACATTCACCTATCTCTAAAAGTAATAACCGAATCAGGTTTCGCCGCTTGAGTGAGATCAGTGTTGGAGAAATCGCGAGACAAGTACAGGGAAAATCGAGGGCTTGTTGATTCACCAAAAGCGATCAGCTGAATCACAAATGATCATTTTACATGATCATATGCCGGGCATAGGTTGAACGGGCACAGATACCGCAGCCAGTGGCGGATCGAGTCTTCGAGTCTGAGGCTGTGGAACAACAATAACGCAACCACTGCTACACGGAGTCAACGTGAACCCTGCAACCGAATCAGCCAGAATTCGCAATCACCCCCGTTACAAGGATTTGGTCTCGAGGCAGCGAAGATTTGTCGCCGGCCTCAGCGCGGCCACCCTTGTCCCTTACTTCACGTTCATCCTCGTCGCCGCCTTCGCTCCGCAACTGCTGGCGACGAAGCTTTCGGCCACCAGCACCATCAACATCGGCTGGCCATTGGGCCTGGTGTTTATCGTTGGCGCCTGGTTGTTCACCGGGCTCTACATCCTGCGCGCCAATGGTGAGTTCGATGAACTGACCGCGCAAATCCGGGCGGGGGCCATCGTATGAAACGCATTCTTTGCAACCTGGTGTCGCTCACGCTGCTCATCGCGGTTGCCACCGGCGCCATGGCCGGCGACGTGATCCAGAACGTCGAGCAGCAACCGCTCAACCTCACCGCCATCGGCATGTTCCTGGTCTTCGTCGTGACGACTCTGAGTATCACCTACTGGGCCGCTGCCAGGACCCGGTCCATGGATGATTTCTACAATGCCGGCGGTGGCATTACCGGTTTCCAGAACGGTCTGGCGCTGGCCGGCGACTACATGTCGGCGGCAGCGCTGCTGGGTGTCACCAGCATGATCTTCTTCAATGGCTTCGACGGCGTGTTGTACTCGATCAGTTTCTTCGTTGCCTGGCCACTGCTGTTGTTCCTGTTTGCCGAGCGCATCCGCAACCTGGGGCGCATCACCATTTCCGATATCGCCTCGTTCCGCCTCGATCAGAACCGCATCCGCACGATGACGGCCTTCGGCTCGCTGACGGTGGTGTGCTTTTATCTGGTGGTGCAGATGGTCGGCGCCGGTCAGTTGATTCAGCTGTTGTTCGGCTTGCCCTATAACTACGCGGTCATCGCCGTGGGGTTGCTGATGGCGGTCTATGTCACCTTCGGCGGCATGGTCGCCACCACCTGGGTGCAGATCATCAAGGCCGGGCTGCTGTTGTTGGGTGGAACGCTGCTGGCGTTCCTGGCCCTGAGCCGCTTCGGTTTTTCCTTCGATCTGCTGTTCGAGAAGGCGGTGGCCGCGCACCACGAGGGCGAGCGGATGCTGCTGCCGAGCAAACTGGTGGCCGACCCGCTGTCGCTGATTTCGCTATCGCTGGGCCTGGTGTTCGGCACGGCGGGGCTGCCGCACATTCTGATGCGCTTCTTCACCGTGCCGGACGCCCGGCAGGCACGCAAATCGGTGTTCGTCGCCACGGGCTTCATCGGCTTTTTCTACCTGATCGTCGCCGTGCTGGGCCTGGCCGCCATCGTGATAGTCGGGCAAGACCCGGCCTTCTACGAGTCGGGCAATCTGGCGGGCAAGCTGATCGGCGGCAGTAACATGCCGGTGATGCACCTGGCCAAGGCGGTAGGGGGCGATTTGCTGCTCGGGTTCATTTCCGCCGTGGCGTTCGCGACGATTCTGGCGGTGGTGTCCGGGCTGACCATGGCCGGCACCTCGGCGATTTCCCATGACCTGTACGTGAGCGTGATCAAAAAGGGCAAGGCCGATGCCGGCGAAGAACGGCGCGTGTCGCGGATGGCTTCGGTGGGTATCGGCATCGTTGCGGTGGTGCTGGGCATCCTGTTCAAGGATCAGAACATCGCGTTTCTGGTCGCGCTGACCTTCGGCGTCGCCGCGTCGGTCAATTTCCCGATCCTGGTGCTGTCGATGTACTGGAAGGGGCTGACCACCCGCGGGGCCTTGATCGGCGGTGTCGCGGGCCTGATCAGCGCCGTGGGGCTGGTCATTCTGTCGCCGGCGGTGTGGGTCAAGGTGTTGGGCAACGCCCAGGCGATTTTCCCATACGACTACCCGGCGATCGTCTCGATGAACGTGGCGTTTCTCTGCACCTGGCTGGGCTCGGTCACTGATCGCAGTCACGCGGCAGTGCTTGAGCGCGAGCGTTTCGATGATCAGTTGGTCCGTGCCCGGACCGGCCTTGGTGCTGCGAAGGCAGTCAGCCACTGAGGCACCTTTCCCTTTCCTGATTTGCCCGTTCTGCAAAAGGAGTCAGTCATGCAGTTACGAGACAATGGCTTGAGATTTTCCCCCGTCACCGTTGCGTTGCATTGGGTCGTGGCGTTTTCGCTGCTGGCGATTTTCGCCCTGCAAGTGTCGATCGGCCTGGTATCGGCAGAGGCATTACGCACGGAGCTTGGCAGGGTGCAAAACCTGTTGGGCCTGATGCTGTTCCTGGTTTCGACCTACAGGTTCTGGGCGCGCATCACCTCCTATCATCCGCTGCCGGTGGGCACGCCCAATCCCATCGAAGTCATTATCAGCCGCTCGGTGGCCGTGGCGCTGGCCCTGGCGATGGTGCTGCTGCCCATCGCGGTCTGGGCGTCACGGGCGGCGGCCGGCGAAGCGGTGGAGCTGCCCGGCGGAATTTCCATTCCCATGCTGCTGCCCAGCAACCCGACCTTGAAGCATGTGGTCGATACCTTGTTCGACATCGGCGCCTCGGCGTTCCTCGCCGGCCTGGCGCTGCACATCTTCGGCGCGGTGAAGAATCACGTTGTCCTGAAGAACAACACGCTCAAGCGGATGCTTGGCAAACACGTGGAGCTGTGAGTCATGAATGACGTGAACGAAGCCATTTTCGAGTTTCCCGGTAACGCCATCACTCGGCTTTGCGGCGTGAAATATCCGATTTTCCTTGGTGGCATGGCGGCGATTTCCGGGCCGCAACTGGTGGCGGCCGTCGCCAATGCCGGGGGCATGGGGGTGATCGGCGGCTTGCGCCTGCCGCCCCTGGCCTTGCGCCGCTGGATCGCCGAGACCCGTGCACTGACCGACCGGCCTTTCGGCGTGAACCTGGTGCCGCAATTCGGCGGGCCGGATGTGTTCGAAGCGCAATTTCAGGTGATCCTCAAGGAAAAGCCCAAACTGCTGTCGCTGTTCTATGCCGAGCAATATGCCGCCGACATGATCCCCCGGGCGAAAGACGCCGGGTTGCTGGTCATGGTGCAGGCAGGGTCGGTGGAGCTGGCCCATATCGCCATCGCCCAGGGCGCCGACATCATCATTGCCCAGGGCAGTGAAAGCGGTGGTCACCTCAATCGCGGCACCATTGGCATCCTGCCGTTGCTGACGTCGATCCTGGCGATTGCCGAAGGGCGCCCGGTGCTGGCCGCCGGTGGTATCACCCACGGCAACGACGTACGGGCACTGATGTCGCTGGGGGCGTCCGGCGTGGTGGTGGGGACGGCGTTCATTGCCACCGACGAGTCCAACGCCCACCCGCTGTACAAGCAGAAAATCGTCGAGGCGAGCACCGATGACACCGAGTACCGCACCGGCTACTCGTTCGGCTGGACCTACGGCACGCCGCACCGGGTCATCCCCAACCGGGACAAGTGGAACCTGCTGCGCTTTATCGGCGGTGGCGCGCGCGCGATCGACAAGCCGCGCATGGCGCAGAAGCTGTCGCTGTACGCGGGGCAGGGGGTGGGCAAGATTCACAGCGTCGTACCGGCGGCCGAGCGCGTGGCGGAGTTGGCCAGTGGTTTGGTGACCGTGGTGGAGCGGCCTGCCATGGCCACCTGTAGGAGCGAGCAAGCTCGCGATGGTGTTCAACGATAACGCGTGCATTCAGGATAAACGCGGTGCCTTTGCTGTCATCGCGAGCAGGCTCGCTCCCACAGGTTCATGTATCGACCGCAATACATGAGAACGACACACCCGCTTCGTAGGAGCCAGGCTTGCCGGCGAAGGCGGCCGCACGTCATGCGGCGCCATTGAAAACGACTTCGCCGGCAAGCCTGGCTCCTACGAGGTAGGTGTTGGTTGGGCGATCTGCTGTTGTGCCAGGCCGATGAACGCGCTCATGGCGGAGGTGATCATCGAGTCGTTGCGACGGATGAACACGGTCGAAACATTGGCGAACTCGGGCGGCAGCGTGTGCCAGCGTATGGCATGGCGCACGCTGCTGTTCTCCGCGATGGCCTTGGGCAGCAGGGTCACGCCCATGCCGGCGGCGACGCACGAGAGGATGCCGTCCAGCGTGCCCAGTTCCATGATCTGGTTGGGCACAAGCCCGGCCTGATAGAACCAGTTTTCCAGGGTCGATCGATAGAAGCAGCCGGTGCGGAACACCAGCACGGTTTGCTGGGGCATTTTGTCGATCAATGCCGGCAGGGATTCGAACTGGTTGCTGCTGACCAGCACCAATTCCTCGGAGAAGACTTCTTCCTGGGCCAACGCCGAGTTCTGGTGGAAGCCGCCGACAAAGGCACCATCGAGCCGATGGGCCTCGATCGCCTTGATCAGTTCGACCGTGGTGCCGGTCAACAGTGACAGCTGCACATCGGGAAATTGCTCACGGTATTTGGTCAGCACCTGTGGCAAGCGGATGGCGGCCGTGGTTTCCATCGAACCCAGACGCAACAGGCCCGCCGGGCTGCCGGTGTCCATCAGGGCGCTGCGACTCTCGTCGGTCAGCTGCAGGATGCGCCGCGCGTAGCCGAGGAAGGTTTCACCCGCCGCCGTCAGCACGACCCCGGACTTCTTGCGTATGAACAGCTCGCGATTGAGTTCGGCTTCCAGTTCCTTCACGCGCATGGTGACGTTGGACTGCACGGTGTTCACCTGAACCGCTGCGGCGGTGAAGCTGCCGAGTTCGGCCACGGCGCAGAAAATCTTCAGCTGACGCATTTCCATGATCGTTTCCATCCATCTTGAAAAGTGATTATGGACATATTTAATGATCACTTTACGAGCTTCTGCGCCGCTAAGTAAAGTGACCCAAACCGGCTGATGAGCGCAGGCAGATCCATGACAGTGATTTCGAACGTTGACCAGGTCTTTGCCGGAGGACTGAGCGTATTGCCGCCCGAAGGGCAGCGCACCGGCATGTTCAAACAGCGCCATGCAGGCTCGGTGCGCGTGGAGCGGCACGGCATCGTCGGCGACCAGCATGGCGACACCCGGGTGCATGGCGGGCCGGAAAAAGCGCTGCACCAGTATGCGGCGCAGAACTACGAACGGCTGGCGCAGGCCTTTGCGCACAGTGCCGCGCAATTGGTGGCCGGCAGCCTGGGAGAGAACATCTCCGCATTCGGGCTTTGCGAGCTCAACGTGCACATCGGCGATGTGTTTCGGATCGGTAGTGTCGTGTTGCAGGTGTCCCAACCGCGCAGCCCGTGCTGGAAGATCAATCACCGTTTCGATGCCGAGCACATGTCGATGTTTGTCGCCAAAGAGCGCATCACCGGTTGGTACTACCGGGTGCTACAGCCGGGCTCACTGCAAGCGGGCGACCGGATCGAACGGCTGGAGCGGCACAGCGAGCTGTTTTCCATCGACCGTTTCTGGCAGGTGCAGTTGTCGCACAGGCCGGTGATCGACGACCTGATTGCACTGGCGGCCACCCCGGGCCTGGCTCCGGACTGGCAGCGTCGCCTGTCCGAGCGCGCCAAATACCTGCAAAAGCTCACCGCTTCATCCCTGTAGGAGCGAGCATGCTCGCGATGGTCGTTAACGATGACGCTGGGTACCTGGCACCCAGCGGCGCTCATTCGTCCATCGCGAGCATGCTCGCTCCTACAAAAACCATGTTCATGAAATGTGATTTTTACGATCATTAATCATCATTTTACATGATTGATTGGCTGGCCTAATTTCGTCTGGCACCACCTGACAACAAAAAGAGATGGCTTTTATCCACCAGCAGGGGACACCCGCCATGAGCAACCAGCCAGCAGACATCGCACACTACATTCACGGGCGCGTGACGCCGGGCAACTCCGGTCGCGCACAGAACGTCACCAACCCCGCCACGGGGGCGGTCACTGCCAAAGTAGCGCTGGCCAATGCCAGTGAAGTCGATGCGGCCGTGCAGTCGGCAGCGGCCGCTTTCCCGGCCTGGTCGGCGACACCGCCGCTGCGCCGGGCGCGCATTCTGTTCAAGTTCCTGGCGCTGCTCAACGAGCACCGCGACACCCTGGCGCAGATGATCACCCGCGAGCACGGCAAGGTGTTTACCGATGCCCAGGGTGAAGTGACCCGTGGCATCGAAGTGGTCGAATTCGCCTGCGGCATTCCGCAACTGCTCAAGGGCGACTACACCGAGCAGGTTTCGACCCACATCGACAACTGGACGATGCGCCAGGCCCTCGGCGTGGTGGCGGGTATCACGCCGTTCAACTTCCCGGTCATGGTGCCGATGTGGATGTTCCCGGTGGCCATCGCCTGCGGCAACACCTTCGTGCTCAAGCCCAGCCCGATCGACCCTTCGCCGTCGCTGCTGATCGCCGAACTGTTCAAGGAAGCCGGGTTGCCTGACGGTGTGTTCAACGTTGTCCAGGGCGACAAGGAAGCGGTGGATGCGCTGCTCGACCACCCGCAGGTGCAGGCGGTGAGCTTTGTCGGTTCCACGCCGATTGCCAACCATATCTACGAGACCGGTGCCCGCCACGGCAAGCGCGTGCAGGCCCTGGGCGGGGCGAAGAACCACATGGTGGTAATGCCCGACGCCGACATCGACCAGGTGGTCGACGCCCTGATCGGCGCAGCCTTCGGCTCGGCGGGCGAGCGCTGCATGGCGATTTCGGTGGCGGTGTTTGTCGGTGATGTAGCCGACAAGGTCATGCCCAAACTGGTGGAGCGCACCCGCACGCTGAAGATCCTCGAAGGCATGAACCTGTCGGCGGAAATGGGCCCGATCGTCTCGTCCGCCGCGTTGCAGCGCATCACCGGCTACATCGAGCAGGGCATCGCCGAAGGCGCCGAAATGCTGGTGGACGGCCGTGAGTTCGATGGCGCCCAGGCCGGTGCCGATTGTGCCGGGGGCTTCTGGCTCGGCGGCACGATTTTCGATCACGTCAGCGCGCAGATGAAAATCTACAAGGAGGAAATCTTCGGCCCGGTGCTGGCGTGCATGCGGGTGAAGGATTTTGCCGAGGCCATCGAGCTGGTCAATGCCCACGAGTTCGGCAACGGCACCGCCTGCTACACCCGTGACGGTCACATCGCCCGTGAATTCGCCAGCCGCATCCAGGTGGGCATGGTCGGCATCAACGTGCCGATTCCGGTGCCGATGGCCTGGCACGGTTTCGGTGGCTGGAAGCGTTCGCTGTTCGGTGACATGCATGCCTATGGCGAGGAGGGCGTGCGTTTCTACACCAAGCAGAAATCGGTCATGCAGCGCTGGCCGAACAGCACCGCCAAGGGTGCCGAGTTCGCCATGCCGACTGCCAAATAAGCATCGTCGATTTTCGGGTTGGAGGGTGTGCTGGCGCGGGCTTGCACGCTGTCCGCTTTGCCCGGGGGAAGCGGCTGTCCATTTCACTGACGACAGCTCGCTTCCGGTTTTTTCCAGGAGAGTTGCCATGCCACTGCTCAAGTTCGACATCCTCCAGGGTCGCACCGATGAACAGCTGCGTGCGTTGCTGGACGTGACCCATCAGGCCATGGTCCAGGCGTTCGACGTGCCGTTCAGCGACCGCTACCAAAGCGTTACGCAACACCGTCCGGGGGAACTGGTGCTGCACGACACCGGGTTGGGCTATACGCGCTCGGCCAGGGTCGTGCTGCTGACCGTGGTGTCCCGACCGCGCTCACAGCAACAAAAGACCGAGTTCTACCGCCTGCTTTCCGAGAGGCTGCTGGCCGCCTGCGATCTTTCGCCGGATGACCTGATCGTTTCACTGGTGGAAAACACCGATGCGGACTGGTCGTTCGGACGCGGTCGAGCGCAGTTTCTGACCGGGGAGCTCTAGTCATCTTCATCACTCAGGTACTGCCATGTCCAATTCACTGTTGTCCCTCTTGAATATCCAGTTGCCGATCATCCAGGCGCCCATGGTCGGTGTCTCGACCCCCAGGCTTGCGGCGGCAGTGTCCAACGCCGGCGGGCTGGGTTCCATTGGTATCGGCGCGAGCAATGTCGAGCAGGCGCGGGCCATGCTGCATGAGACGGCAGCGCTGACGGACAAGCCCTTCAGCGTGAACCTGTTCTGCCACCGGCCTGCGGTGCAGGACGCCGCACGCGAGGCGCAATGGCTGAGTGTTCTTGCACCCGTGTTTGCCGAATTCGATGCCGTTGCACCGGCCTCATTGCGTGAGATCTACAGCTCGTTCGTCGAAGACGCCGGGATGCTGCAAATGCTGCTGGAAGAAAAGCCCGCGGTGGTCAGTTTCCACTTCGGCCTGCCAGCGCAAACGGCCATCGATGCACTCAAGGACGCTGGGATTGTCCTGCTGGCTTGTGTGACCAGCGTGAGTGAGGCGCAACAGGCCGAGCACGCCGGTGTGCACGCGCTGGTGGCGCAGGGTTACGAAGCCGGGGGCCATCGCGGTGTGTTCGATGGGCATCAAGACAACCAAATGGGCACCTTGGCCCTGGTGCGGGTGTTGGTGGAGGCGTGCCGGCTGCCGGTGATCGCCGCCGGCGCGATCATGGACGGTGCCGGGATAAACGCCGTTATGCAACTGGGCGCCAGTGCCGCACAGATGGGCACGGCGTTCATTCTGTGCCCCGAATCCAGTGCCAACGCGGCCTATCGCGAAGCCCTGAAAGGTCCGCGTGCGCACCAGACCCAAGTCACCAGTGTCATCTCCGGTCGGCCGGCACGGGGCATGGTCAATCGCAACATGACATCGCTGGAGGCGTCAGGCACGGCATTGCCGGATTACCCGATTGCCTATGACGCCCAGAAAGCGCTCAACGCGGCGGCAGCGGCCAGGGGCAACAGCGAGTTTGCCGTGCAGTGGGCCGGGCAGGGCGCGCCACTGGTTCGGGAGATGCCGGCGGCAGCGCTGGTGAGGCTGCTCGCCGCTGAGATGCAAGCCTGAGGCAGTTGCCCCAATGTTCTCGCTCGGCGTTTTTTTCATCGAACAACGCCGCGCAAGGTGGGGATGACGCAGGCATCTGAAGGCGGGTCGCAGGACTGAAAAGCGCTCTGGCCCGTTTTCAAGGCACTTCGTACATGTAGTCGATACTCAGCGTGACCGTTTCGTCGTAGCTGATGACGAATGCATTGCTGGCGATGTAGATGCTCTTGTCCATGATTTCCTGTTCGCTTAGCGAAGCATCCAGGTCTTTCATGTTCCAGCGGTAGACGCCGCGCAGGATCAGCCTGTCCAGTTCGCCGTCATGTCGGTTGACGATGTAGTCGACCAGCGCGCCGCGATACAGCACTGATAGATCGCCCACCACCACAATGGCGGAAACAAAGATGAGGTCCGGTTTCTTTTCCTGATCGGCGCCATGCAGGATGTAGTACCAGGGTGCGTCGAAGCGCAGCATCCAGCTCAGTTTGGAGTCGATTCGATCCAGCCGCTTTTCGATGATGACTTCACGCAGGTAGGGTGGTGCCAGCCAGCAGAACATGTACAGACTGACGAAGTAGGCAGTGATTTTTAACTGGTCGCGGTATATGACCTCCAGGGTGTCCTTTTTCAGGGAGGAGAGCAGTTGTAGCAGGGTCCTGACATCAAGCACCTGTTTGAACAGCAACCAGGTTGCAAGTAACCAGACACCATGAAGGATCACCACCCAGAAGAACGCCTGTCCTACCACACGGCCAAAAGGGGAGTAGTCGAACGTTTCCCTTTCCGCCCGCTTGAACTGAGCCCTGAAGATAAAGCCCGGCGTGATGATCAGGAAGACGATGACTCCGGGGAGGGCGATTTCCATAAAAAGTGCTCCCCTAAATGGTCAGGGTGATTTTGTTCTTCTTGTCCAAAATGACCGTGACGATAAAGGGCGTCTTGACCGGCCCGATGTGCCGGCTGCTCATTGCCGTCATGATTTTGTTCAGGGCTTCGGGGTTTTCCAGCACCCGTTTTGCGTTTTCAGACAACGGGACTTTCATGTGTCGCCTCCAATCGTCCGCTTGGCATCTGATTCGATTGTAGTCACCGAGCCGAATCTGCGACGGATGGTGTGACGAAGATGCATTGCAAAAGCGCCGTGGCCGAATGAGTTGATGCATCATGGTTTGTGCCGTTCGCGCCATCTTGAAGGGTCAGCCGACCCGCACGGGAGATGCTCATGAATGCGTTCGAACCTCCTTCCGGATCACCCGGCCAGTCGGCAGACACTGACGAGCAACTGGCCGAATGGCGCGATGCCTTGCTGTCGGTCATCGCCCAGGACGGCGCGGCCCGGGCCAGGCAGATCCTCGACCTGCTGGTGACCGTGGCCGGTAGCGCGGACATCGGTTGGCGGCCCGGTCATGTCACGCCTTACATCAATACCATCGGTGTCGAGCACCAGCCGCCTTTTCCGGGCGATCCGGCCATCGAGGAACGACTGGCCTCGATCATGCGCTGGAATGCCCTGGCCATGGTCGCCAGGGCCAACCAGGCCTATGGCGAGCTGGGCGGGCACATCGCCAGTTACGCCAGCGCCGCGGATCTGTTCGAGGTGGGGTTCAATCATTTCTTCAGGGCACGCACTGAGAACAGCGGTGGTGACCTGGTGTTCTACCAGCCACATTCGGCGCCGGGCATCTATGCCAGGGCCTTTCTCGAAGGACGCCTCGATGAGCAGGACCTGCGGCACTATCGGCAGGAAATCGGCGCTCGTGCCAATGGCGCGCGGGGCCTGTCGAGTTATCCGCATCCCTGGTTGATGGCGGACTTCTGGCAGTTCCCGACCGGGTCGATGGGCATCGGCCCGATCAGTTCGATCTACCAGGCGCGGTTCATGCGCTATTTGCAGCATCGCGGCTTGCAGGACACCCAGGGCAGAACCGTATGGGGCGTGTTTGGCGACGGTGAAATGGACGAGCCGGAAAGCATGTCGGCCCTGACCCTGGCCGCGCGCGAAGGGCTCGACACCCTGGTGTGGGTGGTCAACTGCAACCTGCAACGGCTGGACGGGCCGGTTCGCGGCAACGGGCGGATCATCGACGAATTGCAGGCGCTGTTCGCCGGGGCCGGCTGGAACGTGATCAAACTGGTCTGGGGCTCCGATTGGGACAGCTTGTTTGCAAGCGATACCGACGGTGCGCTGGTGCGGGCGCTGTCGGGTACGGTCGATGGTCAGTTCCAGACCTTCGCGGCCAAGGACGGGCGTTTCAACCGCGAGCGATTCTTCGGTCAGAACGAGGCATTGGCGCAGTTGGCCGAAGGACTGAGCGATGAGCAGATCGACCGCCTCAAGCGTGGTGGTCACGACATCGTCAAGATCTACGCCGCCTATCAAAGCGCACGGCTCGAAGGTCGCAAGCCCACGGTGATTCTGGCCCAGACGAAAAAGGGTTTCGGCATGGGCGATGCCGGGCAGGGCAGGATGACCGTGCACCAGCAGAAGAAACTCGACAGGGACGCGCTGATCGCGTTCCGCAACCGTTTCAATCTGCCGCTGACCGATGAGCAGGCCGCTGACTTGAGCTTTTTCAAGCCTGAGCCGGACAGTGCCGAAATGCGCTACCTGCATGAACGTCGCCGGGCATTGGGCGGCTACCTGCCGTCACGGTCCGCCACGTGCGCGCCATTGGCCGTTCCCGGAGTCGACAGTTATGCCGGGTTTGCCATCGCCACCGAAGGCAGGGAAATGTCCACCACCAAAGCTTTCGTGCGCATGCTCGGCGGTTTGCTGCGCGACAAAAAACTGGGCCCGCGCATCGTGCCGATCGTGGCGGATGAGGCGCGCACCTTCGGCATGGCCAGCCTGTTCAAGCAGATCGGCATCTACTCCAGCGTCGGCCAGCGATACGAGCCGGAAGACATCGGTTCGATCCTCAGTTACCGCGAAGCGCTGGAAGGCCAGATTCTCGAGGAAGGCATCAGCGAGGCCGGGGCGATCAGCTCCTGGGTGGCCGCCGCCACCAGTTACTCGGTACACGGCCTGCCCATGTTGCCGTTCTACATCTACTACTCGATGTTCGGCTTCCAGCGCATCGGTGACCTGATCTGGGCGGCGGCGGACCAACGGGCCCGCGGCTTTCTGCTTGGCGCCACCGCCGGCCGCACCACACTGGGCGGTGAGGGCTTGCAGCACCAGGATGGCAGCAGCCACCTGATGGCAGCCACGGTCCCCAATTGCCGCGCTTACGATCCGGCCTTTGTCGGCGAGTTGGCGGTGATCGTGGATCACGGCATGCGCCAGATGCTGGAACGTCAGGTGGATGAGTTCTATTACGTCACCTTGATGAACGAAAACTACCCGCAACCCGATCTCCCGTCAGGCGTCGAGCAGGGGATTGTCAAAGGCCTGTATCGGTTTGCCGGGCATGAGTGCATGAACGCCTGCGGCAACGTCCATCTGTTGGGAAGCGGTGCGATCCTGCGCGAAGTCATCGAAGCCGCCGAACTGCTGGCCAGCGACTGGAATATCGCCAGTCAGGTGTGGAGTGTCACCAGTTTCACCGAGTTGGCCCGTGAGGCTCGCGAGGTCGAGCGCTGGAATCGCCTGCATCCGCAGCAGCAGGCACGGCAGAGTCATGTGCAAGCGTCGCTTGGCGATTCGACGCCGATCATTGCTTGCAGCGATTACGTTCGCGCCGTGCCGCAATTGATTGCCAGCTATGTGGCGGGTCGGTTCACTGCACTGGGCACCGACGGTTTCGGGCGCAGTGACACCCGCCAGCGGTTGCGCACCTTCTTCGAAGTGGATCGTCACCAGATCGTCCTGAGTGCCCTGACGGCGTTGGTGCGCGAAGGGCGTATCGAGGCGAGTACCTGCACCGAGGCCATTGCCCGATACGCCATTGATGTCGAGGCCAGGCCGCCCTGGGAAACCTAGCGCAAGGGCGGCGCTATGGACCTGTCAGACGATATCGTCGATCAGGATATGGTGTTGTCCGCGACTGCAACGCTCGATCCGCGCCTCGACCTTGTAGACATGGCGAAGCATCTGCTCGGTGATCACCTCATCGCTGGGGCCGCTGCCTTGCGCGGTGCCGTCGGCGATGACCAGCACCTGATCGGCAAAGCGCAACGCCTGATTCAGATCATGGATGGCGATGAACACGATGACCTCACGCTGGCGAGCCAGGGTGCGCATGAAGTTCAGCACCTGCACCTGCCGATGCATGTCCAGCGCGCTGGTGGGTTCATCCATCAGCAGGATTTCCGGCTCGCGCACCAGGGTCTGCGCGATGGAGACCAACTGCTGCTGGCCACCGCTGAGTTCCCCCAGGTTGCGAAAGGACAAACCGGTGATGCCCAGTGCATTGAGAATCTCGTCGACGCGCTTCAATTCATCGTCCTGTACGGGCCAGCCCTGCGTCAGTTGCTTGCGCGCCAGCAGCACCGATTCGTAGACCGTCAGCCGAGCGCTGGCATTCAGACCCTGGGGCATGTAGCTGATGCCTGTCGGGCCCTTTTTCGAATCCTGCAGAATGACCTGGCCCGGCCCGTCGATCAGCCCGGCCATGCGTTTGAACAGGGTTGATTTGCCCGCCGCATTGGGGCCGACCAGCGCGACCACTTGTCCGCCATGGAATGTGGTGGTCGTGACGCCTTTGATGATCTCGCGCTGGCCATAGCGGGCACCGAGACTTTCCAGCCGAATCTTTACCATGAGTGTTTCTTCCCGCCGAGAATCAGGGAGATGAAGAAGGGCACGCCGATCAGCGACGTGACCACGCCGATCGGAAAAATGGCGCCCGGAATCAGGGTCTTGCTGACCACCGAACTGGCGGACAGGATCAAGGCGCCGGTCAGCAACGAAGCCGGCAGGAAGAAGCGTTGATCCTCACCGATCAGCATGCGCGCAATGTGCGGGCCGACCAGTCCGATAAACCCGATGGTGCCGACGAAGGCCACCGGGAACGAGGCCAGCAGACTGACCATGATCAGCGTCTGCAAACGCAGGCTGCGCACATTGATGCCGAAACTCGCGGCCTTGTCGTCGCCCAGGCGCAAGGCGGTCAGGGCCCAGGCGCGCCGGGCGAAGATCGGCAGGGTGATGAGGATCACCAGGCAAATCACCCCGAGTTTGGGCCAGGTGGCCTTGGTCAGGCTGCCCATGGTCCAGAACACCACGGCCGCCACGGCCTGCTCGGTGGCGAAAAACTGCAGCAGCGCCAACAGTGCGTTGAAGGTGAAGACCAGGGCGATGCCCAGCAGCACGATGGTTTCGGCGGTCACGCCGCGGCGCATGCTCAGGAAGTGGATCAGCAAGGCCGACAGCATGGCCAAGATGAACGAGTTCACCGGCACCATGTACTGCGCCGCCAAGGGAAACAGCGCAACCCCGAAGGCCAGGCCCATGGCCGCGCCGAAGCCGGCGGCGGCGGAAATGCCCAATGTGAACGGGCTGGCCAGCGGGTTGTTGAGGATGGTCTGCATCTGCGCGCCGGCCAGCGACAGCGCCGCGCCGACCGCCACGGCCATCAGCGCGACCGGCAGGCGAATGTCCCACATCACCACCCGCACCTGCGCCGCAGCGGTGTTCGGGGAAAACAGCGCGCCGAGCACTTCGCCAAGGCTGTAGCTCGCCGGCCCCAGGGCCAGGTCGAGCAGGACGCTGCACAGCAGCAACACTGCGAGGGCAGCCAGGATCAGGCGTTTACGCAGGACCAGGTGACGGTAGGTGTCGCGCTGAAGCACCGGGGCTTCGTTCAACGAACTCATGGCTTGGCTTCCGGGGTGCGCAGGCTGACAAAGTAACCGGGCTCATAGGGAACCGGCAGGAACCGTTCATGCAGCTCGCGAAACGAGGCGTCCGGGTCCAGGTCGGCAAAGAGCGTGGGGTGAAACCACTTGGCCAGTTGCTGGATGGCCACGAACTGGTAGGGGCTGTTGTAGAACTGATGCCAGATGGCGTGAAAGGCTCGGTCGTCCTGGGCCTTGATGCCGGCATACGCCGGGCGTTGGGTGTACCAGGAGAGTTTTTGCCTGGCCTGGGCCATGTCCGCGCCGGGGCCGACACCGACCCAATGGCCGCCGGGGGCGAAGGCCTCCCAGTTGGCACTGGTAACGACGACCTGGTCCGGATTGGCCACGATGACCTGCTCGGCATTCAACTGGCCGAAGGTGCCGGGGATGATGCGCCGGGCAATATTGTTGCCACCGGCCATGTCGACGAACAGGCCGAAGTTCTCATTGCCGAAACTCAGGCAGCAATCGTCGGTGTAGCCACCGATGCGTTCGATGAACACACTGGGGCGAGGCGGGTGGCGTTTTTCAATGACGTCGGTGACGCGGTGGATCTGCTGGTTGCGAAAATCGATGAAGGCTTCGGCGCGTGCCTCCTTGCCGAACAACTGGCCGAACAGGCGCATGGTCGGCTCGGTGTTCTGGATAGGGTTGTTGCGAAAGTCGACGTAGACCACCGGAATGCCCAGTGCGTCGAGTTTTTCGATGTAGCGGGCATCTTCGGTGGCGTGTTGGGCTTCGATGTTGAGGACGATCACATCCGGTTGCAGGGCGATCGCTTGTTCGATATCGAAGGTGCCGTCTTCGAATCCACCGAAGGTCGGGATCCTGGCGATATCGGGAAATTTGCGCAGGTAGGCGTTGTAGGTGTCCGGATCGGACTGGATCAGGTCCTTGCGCCAGCCGACGATGCGTTCGATGGGGTTTTGCGTGTCCAGCGCAGCGACCAGGTACAGCTGGCGTCCCTCGCCGAGCATGACCTTCCTGACCGGAAGATGGACCCTGACCTTGCGCCCCAGCAGGTCGGTCACCGTGCCCAAGGCAGGATCGGCATCGGCCGCGAGCACGCCTCGCGGCGCCAGGGAAAACAATGACAGCCCCAGCAACCCTGCAAACAGCAGGGCAGCGAAGGTGTGGCTGCGTCGATACAGGGTCACCATGGTCAAAGCCTTTTCAGAGGCCAGGCCGGGCAACGGTTCAGGCCGTCATCCCGGACCGGACGTTTCAGAAGTCGACAGTCGCCGACAGTAATAAGGTGCGTGGCGCGCCCTGAGAGAACGCACCGTAGGAGGCGACGCCCGACCAGTACTCGCGATCGAACAGGTTCTGCACGGTGGCACGCAGGGTGGTCGGACGTTCTGCGATGCGGGTGGCATAGCGCGCACCCACATCGAAGCGCGTCCAGGCGTCCAGTTTCTGGGTGTTGGCCTGGTTCACGTATTGGCTGGCGGTATGGATCGCGCCACCGGTCAGGGTCAGCCCTTCGATGCCGGGTGTGTCCCACTCGGCCCAGAGGTTGGCCTGCAGGTCCGGGACACCGACGGGTTTGTTGCCACGGTTGGCGGCCACGCCGGTGCGGGTCAGCTCGCCGTCCAGCAGGGTCACGCCGCCCAGCAGGCGTGTGCCGGTGGTGATTTCACCGGACAGGCCGAGTTCCAGGCCACGGTTGCGTTGCTCGCCCTGCACCGAGAACACCCCGGACGATAGCTCGCCACTGGGTTTGGTGATCTGGAACAGGGCCAGGGTCGACATGAAGCTGCCGTAGTCGACCTTGACGCCGACCTCCTGCTGACGGGCGATGTAGGGCGAAAAAATCTGCCCAGCGTTCGAGGCCGCCGATGGCGCGACGTCGCCCTTGCTCAGGCCTTCGATGTAGTTGTAGTAGAGCGATACGCCGTCCCAGGGTTTGACGACGACACCGAACAGCGGCGTGGTTGCGCTTTTGTCGTAGGCGGTCGTGACCGCGCCGGCCGGGTTGAAGTTGTCTGATTCGATGTTCTGTTGGCGCAAGCCGACGGTGACGCGCACACGTTCGTCCAGCACCGACAGGGTGTCGGCCAGCGCCACGCCCGACAGTTCGCTCTCGGAGACTTTGGGCGTGTCCGGTTTGGCGATGGCGGGTTTCGGCCGGTCCACCGGGTGGTAAATGTTCGAGGCAATGGCCGGGGCGGAGAGGATGCCCCGGGACAGTTCATCACGATAACGGGTGACCTGCATGACCGCGGCGTGACTGACCGGGCCGGTGTCGAATCGCAGGCGGGCGCCGGTGTCGACCGTGTAGCGCTGGACTTCGAATTTGTAATAGCCGGGGACTGAGGAGGTATCGCCGGCCGCGTTGATGATGGTCGGGGTCTGGTCGGACATGCGCGCGACGGCCGAGCGGCCGCCGCCGGCATGGGCAAACAGGGTCAAGGCATCACTTAGATCGTATTCACCACCGAGCAACGCCGACTTGTCCCGGGTCTCGGACCAGCCCCAGTCCTGGCTCACGCTGGTGCGGCCGTTGGCGGCGGCGGGAATGGGGACACCGGGGGCGATCAGGAAGGGTCGGGATGCAGCGTCGAATTGTTCTTTCTGGTCGATCAGGTCCAGGCTGGTTCGCCAGCGATCAGCCTGGTAGTCCAGGGACAGGGCACCGATGCCGATGTCCCGGTGTTGTTTGTCGATGGCCGTGTCGCCTTGCTGGAGGCTGCTGTTGAAGCGTATGCCGAAACGGCGCTCCAGACCCAGGCGCCGACTGATGTCGAGGTGGCCGCCAAGCTGGGTATCCATGGCATAACGGGCCGTGACCCGGGTCAGGTCCTCGTCGAGGGACCGCTTGGGCACCACGTTGATCACGCCACCGACGCCGCTGTTGGGGGACATGCCGTAGAGCAGGGCGCCGGGGCCCTTGACCACTTCGATACGCTCGGCGTATTCGGTGAACACCCGGTAGTTGGAGGCCACGCCGTATACACCGTCGAAGGCCAGTTCGCCGAGATTGCCTTCACCGACGGGAAAGCCGCGAATGAAAAACGAGTCGACAATGCCCCCGGTCTGGCCGGTGGAGCGCACCGAAGAATCGCGTTCGAGCAGGTCGCCCACGGTGACGGCCTGCTGATCCTTGATCAGGGTCGAGGTGTAGCTGGTGACGCTGAACGGCGCGTCCATCACGTCCGTGTTGCCCAGCAGGCCGAGTCGTGCGCCGCTGGCGACCTGGCCGCCGGGATACACCGGTGGCAGGCTGTCGGGCCGTTGATCGGTGCCATTGACCGTGGTTTGCGAAAGCGTGACCTGGCGCTGCGCCAGGGTGTAGCTGCCGTCGCTGCGCAACACCATGTCCAGGCCGCTGCCGGCCAGCAATCGCGATACGGCTTCGCGGGTGCAATAGCTGCCCGTCAGGCCAGGGCTGGTCAGTCCTTCGGTGATCGAAGGCTGAAACGACAGGGCAATGCCGGCGTCCACGGAAAAACTCGACATCGTCGCGCCCAGCGGTCCGGGGGCGATGTGGTAGTCCCGGACCGTCACACAATCGAGTTGTGCCGGTTCGACGGCCAACGCAGGCAGGCACGCAACGCCGGTCAGGGCAAGGCAGAGCAATGCGCTGAACATGACGGGCTTGAGCGGGCGATCCGGACGCAGGAGGCGTGCAGCGGGCATGGAGTGAAGAGCCTGTGAACGAGGTGGAAAAGTTGTTCCTCTCTTTGCCAGTCGAGATCGAAAAAAGTATCAGCGTACGGCGAATATTTTTTCCGGTCAGGCGGCGGAGAGCGTCACCCAGTAGCCGTTCAAGTGGCCGGTGACGTGAATCGGGTAGGTTTGCGCCAGCATGTTCAGCGTGCGCTGGGTGTCGCTGATGGGGAAGGCACCGGAGATGCGCAACCCGGCAATGGCCGGATCGCAGCGCACGAAGCCTCGGCGGTAGCGCGCAAGCTCGGCGACGAAATCCGCCAGGCGCATCTTGTCGGCCATCAACATGCCTTGGGTCCAGGCGCCGATGGATCGATCAGTCGGCTGCAACGAGCCGAAGGCCTGTGAAGAAAAATCGGTGCGCTGGCCTGCATTGACGATCATGGGTGTGCTCTGGCCGCCGTCCGCCAGTTCAATCCTGACCGCACCTTCGAGGACCGCCAGTTGGGTACGTGGTGATTGTTCGCGAACGGTGAAGCGCGTGCCCAATGCCTGCATCCGGCCCTGGCGCGTGCTGACCAGAAAAGGGCGGGCCAGCGGTGAAACATCCGGCGCGGTCTGCACCAGGATTTCCCCTTCGCGCAAGTGGATCAGGCGCTGACCGGCATCGAACAGCACGTCGATGGCTGTGTCGGTGTTGAGCGTGATCTGTGAGCCGTCGGCCAAAGTCAGTTCGCGTCGTTGGCCGACGGCAGTGCGATAGTCGGCCGACCATTGCTGCGACTGCGCCAGTTTCCAGCTGCCCCAACCGGTGGGGATCGCCGCCAGGAGCAAGGCCAGTTTGCCCAGGGCCACACGCCGTTGCGGGCTGCTCGGACGGTCCAGGGCCGACATCGCCAGGGACGGCGGCAACCCGCCGAGTTTGCTTTGCAGCAGTTGCGCGCGCGACCAGGCACGGCCCCGTTCGGGGCTGCTGAGTTTCCAGCATTCCCATTCGCTGCGCTCGCTGTCGCTGAGGTTGTCTTCGCTCAGGCGCATCAACCACTCGGCCGCCTCTTCGAGGACTTCGGGAGCGAGCGGTGGATCATTGCGACGACCGAGCATTCATTCCACCAGCAACAGGCACTGCACAAAGGCCTGTTTCATGTAGCGCTTGACGGTGATCAGCGAGACGTCCAGTTGCTCGGCGATCTCGTGGTATTTGAGGCCGCCGATCTGCGACAGCAGGAACGCACGCTTGACCAGCGGTGCAAGGGTGTCGAGCATGGCGTCGATTTCGTGCAGGGTCTCCAGCACGATCAAGCGCAGTTCGGGCGCCGGCACTTCCTGGACGGGCAATTGAGCGAGTGCGTCCAGATAAGCGCGCTCCAGCGCCTTGCGCTGATACCAGTTGATGAGAATGCCCTTGGCCACGCAACTCAAGTACGCCCGGGGCTGTTCGATGACGGTGGCGGGCGAGGCGAGTATGCGGGTGAAGGTGTCCTGCGCCAGGTCCGCCGCATCCATGGCGTTGCCCAGTTTTTTTCTCAGCATGGCGTACAACCAGCCGTGATGGCTGCTGTACAGGGCTTCGATCACGCGCAGATGATGGGCATTGTTCGCGGGAAGGGTGTCGCTCATGATGGGAATTTTATGCAATTGAGAAATATTCCCAATGCTAATTGACAACGAACCCGTGACGCAAGCGCGATTCGGTGCCACCTCTCAGGCGTGATGGAAGGCGCGATAGCGCAACGTGGCAATGGCAATCAGTGCCAGGCCGTACGCCAGGCAAACGTACAGGTAGGTGTACTGCAAGCCATGGATCTGACTGAGCAAGCCGCCGACCGAGATGCCTGCAATCGACGCAAATTGCGTGGTGCCTTGTGCAATGCCCATCACATGACCTTGTTGCGAACTGTCGACGGCTTTCGAGATCAGGGCCATCAGCACGGGGGTGGTGGCACCCAGCAGAATTCCCCAGAGGAAGTAGGCGCCGGCAAACACCACCGGATTGTGGGTGGTGCCTGCCACGGCTGAAAGGGCGATGCAGGCAATGACCACCCAGGTGATGCGCTGCAGGGTTTGCTGTTGGGTGCGCTGCTCGAAGTAACGTGACCATGCGGTGGCCGACAGGATGAAACCCAGTGCCAGCAAGCCATAACACAAGCCGACAACCCAATTGCCGACGTCGAACTCGGCACTGACGTACAGCGCAAAAACGCTCTGCGGCAGCAGTCGCGCCACCAGCAAAATCCCCATGACGCCCAGCAACGGCAGCAATGGCGATCCCTGCCAGACGCTGCCTTTACTGCCGGTGGCCGGGGAGCCTGCGACGGGGGCTTTCTTCACCGGCGCTACATCCGGCAATGTCACCGCCGCCACGACCGTGCACATTGCGCAAAGCAGGCAGGCGATGAAGTTGATCCAGAAGAAGCTCGCATGATCGAGGATCAGACCACCGACCACCGCCCCCAGCAATGAGCCGACATTGGTCGATATCTGCAGGATCGCGAACAGCCGCGCCCGCCGCGCAGGCGCCTCGATGCTGACGCCGTAAGCCTGGGCCGGCGCGATGTAGCCGGCACAGGCACCTTGCACGAAGCGCAGGATCAGAATGACCTCTATGTCGCTGGAAAACGCCAGCGCCAGTTGGGTCAGGGACAGGCCGGCGAGGGCGCGGATCATCATCAGCTTGTGGCCGTAGCGATCACCGATACGGCCCCAGAACGCGCTGGTCAGCATGATGCCCAGCATGGGCGCGATGTAAACGGCGCTGCCGGCAAAGCTCGACAGGGCTTGCGATGACGCCAGATCGCGCAGGTGCACAGGCCAGAATGGCCCGCTCATTTCCATCGCGCCCATGGAGATGAGCTGGATCGCGAACAGCAGATAAATCAGGGTACGGGTCTTCGAACCCTGAATGGCACCTGCATCGGACATGGGGCGGCCTCGGTGGTTGATCGACAGCAAACGGAGCGGGCAACGACAGGGCAGGTTTGCCATCGCCGAAATCGCGGGGCAGCAGACTACGTGCTTTGTCGTCGCAGGAAAACAGCACAGCGGAATTTTGCCGATGGCTCTGCAATGCCCGGTCGTGCGTCGAATCGACCCGGTGAAAAAATAAAATCCCGCAGGGTGATACCTTTTCAAAAGTCGACTGGCAATAGGAGTGATTCCCATTGTCCCCTGTCGAAAAGGACCCCCACGTCATGCCTGTTGCAAGTCGACCCAACGGTGAGTGCGCACTCGCGCTCGCCATCCGTACCGCCACGTTGAGCTTTGTTCTGGTCGCAGGAAGCGCCAACGCCTGGGCCGCGGCCCCCGAGCAGCAGGAGACCGCCGCGGACAAGGCGTCCGGCCTGTCGACGAATCCGCAGGGCGACGTCACAGCCGATCCGCTGACGCTGGGCGTGACCAACATCGACGCTCGCTACAACGGTCCGAGCGCACTCCCGCCCGTGCTGGCCGGAGGGCAGGTCGCCCGTGGCGCACGCCTGGGGATGCTGGGCAACAAGGACGTCATGGACACGCCGTTCAGCGTCACCAGCTACACCGCCAAAACCCTGGCCGACCTGCAAACGGTGACCGTGGCCGATGCCCTGGAACGAGACCCTTCCGTGCGCTCCACCGGCCAGACCGGGGGCATCGTCGACTCCTTTTTCATCCGCGGCTTTCCGATCGGCGAAGGCAACATTGGTGAGCTGGCCTACGACGGCGTGTATGGCGTGGCGCCCAACTATCGGGTGTTCACCGAGTACGCCGAACGTGTCGAAGTGCTCAAGGGGCCGGGTGCCCTGATGTACGGAATCTCCCCCAACAGCGGTGTCGGCGGGGTGATCAATATCGTTCCCAAGCGGCCATTGGCCGAGGACCTGACCCGAGTGACCACCAGTTATGCCTCCGATTCGCAGGTGGGCGGTCATCTGGATGTCAGCCGTCGCTTCGGCCCGGACAATCAGTTCGGCGTGCGTTTCAACGGCAGCCTGCAAGGTGGCGATACCGCCGTCGATGATCAGAAAAGAGACGTGGGGATCGGTGCCATTGCCCTCGATTACCAGGGCGAACGGCTGCGCTTGAACCTCGACTTCATCGATCAGAAGGAAAGTTTCGATGCAGCCTCGCGGCCGTTCACGATCGCGCCGGGTATCGATGTTCCGTCCGCGCCCAATGGGCGTACCAACCTGTCGCAGAAATGGGGTTGGTCGGACACCAAGGAGCAGTCGGCAATGCTCGGTGGCGAATATGATCTCAATGATGCGGTCACCGTGTTTGCCCATGCCGGTGGTGGCAGGTCCGACGTCAAGCGCCGGTCCGACCAGGTGCCGAGAATCCTCAACGAGGCGGGCGATACCAGCAATATTCCGGGCTACTACAAGTTCAACGTCGACCGTTCCACCGCTGATGTGGGCATGCGCGGCGTGTTCGCCACCGGTCCCGTCACCCACACCACCACGTTGATGGCAACCCGATACCGGGACGAGCTGGACCGGGGGATCAACAACGGTACGGAGATTCGCTCGAACATTTACCACCCGGTGGATGTCCCCAAGCAAACCATCAACGCGCCCAAAGTGTTGCGCATCTCCGAGTCGGACCTGGACGGCGTAGCGCTGACCGATACCTTGTCCGTGCTGGACGACCGTTTGCAATTGACCCTGGGCGTGCGCCGGCAAGACATCGAGTCGCGCAACTACAACGCCGCGGGCGCAGTCAGCTCACGCTATGACGACAGCGCCACGACGCCGCTGGTGGGCGTGGTGGTCAAGCCCTGGGAAGACGTTTCGTTCTACTACAACTACGTCGAGGGCTTGAGCAAGGGCGATATCGCGCCGGGCACGGCGGCCAACGCCGGCCAGACCTTTGCACCCTATGAGTCCAAGCAACACGAGCTTGGCGTCAAGTACGAGCACGGCACGTTCCTGACCACCCTGGCGCTGTTCCAGATCGAGAAGCCCAGTGGCGAAATCGGCGCAGGCAATGTGTTCTCGGTACAGGCCGAACAACGCAACCGTGGCGTCGAGTTGAGTGTTTACGGGGAAGTGGCGCAGGGCACACGCTTGATGGGCGGTGTGACGCTGCTCGATGGCGAACTGACGGATTCGGCCACCGCCGCGAACAAGGGCAACAAACCGGTGGGCGTGCCGGACGTACAGGCCAACCTCTGGGCCGAGTGGGATACGCCGTGGCTCGAAGGCTTCACCCTCACGGGCGGTGCGATCTATACCGACAGCCAATACATCAACCAGGCCAACACCCAGGAACTGGACTCCTGGACCCGCATTGACGCGGGGGCTCGCTATGCCACGAAGATCGAAGGTCGACCCACGACGTTCCGCGCCACGGTGCAGAACGTGTTCGATCGCGAGTACTGGTCGGGTGTCGCCTCGTACGGTGCGTTCTCGCCGGGTTATCCGCGCACCTTGCAGTTGTCGGCCACGGTCGATTTCTGACGGGGGAAAGAAGAGGGAGCTTGCGCTCCCTCTTGTTGCAGCCCAATGCCGGGACAGTCATTGGGCTTCGAGGTGTTTACCGCTGAAGCTTTGCCTGACCCACCTGTGGGGCAAACTTGCCGAGTTTCATCAGCCAGAAGTAACTCAACGCCGGTACCAGCAAACCGACCAGCCAGGCCAGGTCGACACCGTCCAGCGCTGTGGCAACCGGGCCGACGTACAGCGTGGTGTTCATGAACGGTATCTCCAGGGCGATCGCCAGCACGAAGCTGCCGCAGGCAATCCAGTTGATCCGCCCGTACACCCCGTTGAGGTCGAAGATGTCGTCGATGCGGTACTGACCTTTGCGCAGGCCGTAGTAGTCCACCAGGTTGATCGCCGTCCAGGGGATCAGGAAGTAGCTCATGAAGAAAATGAAATTGAGGAAGAAGGTGATGAAGTCGTCCTGACTGACGGTGCACAGGGCCGTGGCGACCAGGCTGATGACCAGCATGAACACCCCGCGCACCCTTGGCGTCACCTTCAACCGGGCGAAAGGCTCGATCACGGTGATGGTCGACATGAACGCCCCGTACAGGTTGAAGACGTTGATCGACACCTGGCCATAGACAATGAAGGCGAACAGCAAGAGGGCGCCACTGCCGAACAGCCCGGCGACATGCCCGCCGACATTGCTGGAAAAATCACCGATGCCGACACTCAGGATCGCGCCGAGAATCATCATCCACGCACCACCGCTGACCGTGCCAGCGTAGCTGTACCAGAACACCCGGGCTGTGGGCGTGTCACTGGGCAAGTAGCGCGAGTAGTCGGCGACGTAGGGTGCATAGGACAGCTGCCAGGTCACGGCAATGCTCACCGCCACCAGAAACTTCGCCAGCGAAAACCCGGTTGGCAACCATTGTCCGTCCGGAATCGGCAACTGCAAGGCAAGCAGCGTCGCAACCACGAACACCAGCAATGAAAGGATCGACAGCAGCTTCTGCAAGCGGTGAATCAATCGGTAGCCGTACAGTGCAACGACGAAACACAGGGCGCCGATCAGGTAGATGTTGCCACTGGCGGGCAACGGGCTGACGGACTCCAGTGCCTGGGCGGCGAGCAGGGTATTGCTGACGAAAAAGCCCAGGTAGATCAGCATCACGAACAGCAGCGGCAGCACCGCCCCGATCACGCCGAACTGGGCCCGGCTCTGGATCATCTGCGGAATACCGAGCCTGGGTCCCTGGGCGGAATGGGAGGCCATGAATATGGCTCCCACCAGCGAGCCGATGAGGATTGCCAAGGCACTCCAGAACAGGTTGAGCCCCATCACCACCGGCAACACGCCGGAGGCGATGGTGGTGATGTTCATGTTGGCGCCGAACCAGATGAAAAACAGCGAACCCGGCCGCCCGTGACGTTCGGTTTCGGGGATGAAATCGATGCTTCTTTTTTCGACTTGCATGGCGATCACTCCTGAGTCCGAACGAGGCGGTCTTGCAGACGGGCAATGGTGGCTGGCAACTCATGGGGCTGATGGGCAAACGAATCCGGATGCTCGGGGATCAGGCTCAGGTAGTCGTGCGACGCCAGGGCTCGTTCGCATTGGGCACAGGTGAGGATTTCCAGGGAGTAGATCCAGTTGGCCATGATCAACAGGGCCGAATAGTGCCCGGCCTGGGTGGTCGTGGTGCAGGCATCGCTCACCAGGCGAATGTGATAACCCAGGGCGAAGGCATCGAACACCGTGCTCAGTACGCAGACATCGGTCAATACGCCCGTGACGATCAGCGTGTCGACGCCCAGCGACTTGAGCCGGGTATCCAGGTCAGTGCGGTGGAAGGCGCTGTAGCGGCCCTTGTCGATCACCGGTTCGTGGGCCTGCGGCGTGAGGCGTTCAATGATCTCGACCTGGCGAGTGCCGGCGCGATAGCTGCTCGGTCCGCCGTCGGCCGCCCGAGGCTCGCCTGGGGGCATGTCGTGGCCGTCGGCCGGGTTGATGTGGCGGGTATGGAGCACCGGGACCCGCTGGTGGCGGGCGGTGTCGAGCAGGGTGGCGATATGGCCGACCACCGTGTCGACGTTGTCGAGGACGAAGCTGTCCTCTTGCTGCATGTCGATGATCAACAGCGCGTTTTTATTGTTCATTGGGCAAACCTGATCATAGGCGAAACACAACGCACCGCGCACGCCATCGGATGGCGAGACGCGCAGTGCATGAGTAGCTGTTCGGGTGGGCTCAGTGAACTATTTGCCAGAAGCCGTTCTGTTTGGCTGTGACACTGGCGCGCAAGCGCTTGAAATGCAGGTGCGAAGCGGTCCATTCGCCGCGCAGGTAAACCTGTGCGGCGCCGCAGGGAAGGGCCAGGGATGGGAGGCGATCAGCGATCATTGAATGGGTCAGCCGACGCATGCGGCGACCGATATTGCGCCATCGCGAGCAGGCTCGCTCCCACAGGGGATCTTTGGCGCATACAGAGTCTGCGTGCGACGCGTGATCAATTGTGGGAGCGAGCCTGCTCGCGAAAAGCGTCCGGACAACGCGGTCATTCAGATGACGCGCGTTATCGTGGGTGTCCATCGCGAGTTCGTTCCTAGCGAAAGGCCGGTACGACATGCTTGATGAACAGCTCCAGGGACTTTTTCTTTTCCGCGTGGGGCAGGCTGTTGTCGCACCAGAAGCTGAACTCGTCGACGCCCAGTTCCTGGTAGTACTTGATGCGCGGAATGATTTCTTCGGGTGTGCCGATCATCGCGGTCTTGTGCAGGCTCTCCAGTTCGAACTCCGGACGGCCGGCGAATTTCTCTTCCGGGCTGGGTGCGAGGAAGCCATTGACCGGCGTTTCCTTGTTGCCGAACCAGGCGTCGAAGGTGCGGTAGAACCTGGAGATCGCCCTGGCCCCGACCTTCCAGCCTTCCGGATTGTCAGCGGTGTGCACGTGGGTGTGACGCAGCACCATCAGCTGTGGGCGCGGTACATCCGGGTTGTTGTCCAGTGCGGCCTGGAACTTGTTCTTCAGATCCAGGACTTCCTCGTCGCCTTTCATCAACGGCGTGACCATGACGTTGCAGCCGTTGGCCACCGCGAAATTGTGCGAGTCCGGATCACGGGCGGCGATCCACATCGGCGGGTTCGGCTTTTGCACCGGCTTGGGCACGCTGGTGGAGGTCGGGAATTTCCAGATGTCGCCGTCATGGGCGTAGTCGCCCTGCCACAGCGCACGGACCACCGGCACCATTTCCCGCAGGGCCTGGCCGCCGGAGGAGGCTGGCATGCCGCCGGCCATGCGGTCGAACTCGACCTGGTAAGCGCCACGGGCCAGACCCACTTCCATGCGTCCGTTGCTGATCACGTCCAGCAGGGCGCATTCGCCGGCGACCCGCAGCGGGTGCCAGAACGGCGCGATGATGGTGCCGGCGCCCAGGTGAATGGTGGTGGTTTTGGCGGCCAGGTAGGCCAGCAACGGCATCGGGCTTGGCGAGATGGTGTATTCCATCGCGTGGTGTTCGCCGATCCACACGGTGTTGAAACCACCGGCTTCGGCCATCAGGGTCAGTTCGGTCAAGTCCTCGAACAGCTGACGGTGGCTGACGCTTTCGTCCCAACGTTCCATGTGTACGAACAGGGAAAATTTCATGACGCTTACCTCGGATCTTTTGTTGTTGGCCTGTCGACTGCGGGCTCGTTGATTATTGGTATACCATAATACGAAATGACTGCAAAACTTTTAATCGCCCCTGTCCCTGTAGGAGCGAGCATGCTCGCGATGAACGAGAGAGCACCGCTGGGTATCAGGTATCCAGCGTCATCGTTGACGACCATCGCGAGCATGCTCGCTCCTACAGGGGAGGGTAATGGTCAGGCCAGGGCAGGCAGGGCACCCATCTTGCCGTGGCAGTACACCAACGGGCCGGTGTCCTGCATGGGCACAATCAGGTTCTTCACCGCACCGACCATGATGGCGTGGTCGCCGCCTTCGTATTCGCGCCACAACTCGCACTCGATGACGGCGGTGGCATTGGCCAGGATCGGATTGCCCAGCTCGCTCAACGTCCATTCGATGCCTTGCGCCTTGTCCTTGCCCTTGCGCGCGAAGGCATAGGCTTCGCTCTGCTGGCCACCGGACAGGACGTGAATGGCAAAGCGTTTGTTCTTGATCAGTACCGGATAAGAGTCGGAGCTGTAGTTGGGGCAGAACAGCACCAGGGCCGGGTCCATGGACAGCGAGCTGAATGCACTGGCGGTCAGGCCGACGATTTGTCCATCGTCGTCCAGCGTAGTGATCACGGTTACGCCGGACGGAAACGAGCCCATGACTTGTTTGTAGATGGCGGCATCGATCATTGGACGGTCCTCGGGTGGTGATACGCGGTTTTTATGTGTTTGTAGGTCTGATGGTATACCGTAATACACGCTTTGCAAGTGCTTTTTGTGCGCACCGACAAACGTGCACCGTTGGTCTTCAAGTCAATGATTACGCGGGTTTGCGCTAGGCAGGGGGCATCGTTATACGGCAGGATTGCGGATCAGATGGGCCTGAAAAGATCGAATCAGTCTTGTGAAAATGTTGGAATACCATAATATGGTGCGCATCTGAGGGGCGCCCACAGAGCACCCCCGGTTTGGCTTTTTACAAAGATAAGAACAGACAAACTCGAGTTCATGCACATGTCCCAGATGTCCCGGCAAGACCCGTTGATCGAGAACCACACGGTCGACTACGTTCCACTCGCAGAGCGCCATGGGAAGGCCCGCGATCTCTTCACCCTGTGGTTCAGCACCAACATTGCACCACTGCCTATCGTCACCGGTGCCATGGTGGTTCAGGTGTTCCATCTGAACCTGTTCTGGGGACTGCTGGCGATTGCCCTGGGGCATATGGTCGGCGGGGTGGTCATCGCCCTGGCGTCGGCTCAGGGGCCACGCATGGGCATTCCGCAGATGGTTCAAAGCCGCGGCCAGTTCGGCCGGTATGGTGCGCTGCTGATCGTGTTCTTCGCCGCACTCATTTACGTCGGGTTTTTCATTTCCAACATCGTGCTGGCCGGCAAATCGATTGTCGGTATCGCGCCTTCGGTGCCGGTACCGGCCAGCATCCTGATCGGCGCGCTCAGCGCGACCGCCATCGGGGTGATCGGTTACCGCTTCATCCACACCCTCAACCGTATCGGTACCTGGGTGATGGGCAGCGCCTTGCTGGCAGGCTTTCTCTACATCTTTGCCCATGACCTGCCGGTGGATTTCTTCACCCGCGGCGGTTTCAACCTGTCCGGCTGGCTGGCCACGGTGTCCCTGGGGATCATCTGGCAAATCAGCTTCTCGCCTTATGTCTCGGACTACTCGCGCTACCTGCCGGCCGATATCGGCATTACCCGGCCGTTCTTCGCCACCTACCTGGGCGCGACCCTGGGCACGATCCTGTCATTCACCTTCGGCGCGGTGGCCGTGCTGGCGACCCCGGAAGGCACCGAAGCGATGGCGGCGGTCAAGCAGTCCACCGGGTGGCTGGGGCCGATCCTGATGGTGCTGTTTTTGCTCAACATCATCAGCCACAACGCCTTGAATCTGTATGGCGCGGTGCTGTCGATCATCACCTCGATCCAGACCTTCGCCAGCCAGTGGACGCCGAGCATCAAGGTGCGCGTGGTGTTGTCCAGTGTGGTGCTGGCGGGCTGCTGTGTGGTGGCGCTGGGTGCCTCGGCGAATTTCATCTCCCAGTTCATCGGGTTGATTCTCGCGCTGTTGCTGGTGTTGGTGCCATGGGCCTCGATCAACCTGATCGACTTCTACATCATCAAGCGTGGCCATTACGACATTGCCTCGATCTTCCGCGCGGACGGTGGCATCTATGGGCGCTTCAACCTGTATGCGATCGTGGCGTATTTCATCGGCATCATCGTGCAGTTGCCGTTTGCCAATACGTCGTTGTATGTGGGGCCGTATGCCAACCTGGTCGAGGGTGCGGATTTGTCGTGGCTGGTGGGGTTGGTGGTGACGTGCCCGCTGTATTACTGCCTGGCGACGCGTGGGGAAACTCGACGCGTTGGTGCAGGGCAATTGGGGTTTACCGATTGAGTTGAGTATGTGTTTGTCTGGAACGCCCGGTTTTTGCCGGGCGTTTTTGTTTTTGGGATTTACCCTGTTGCTGCGGTCTAGATTGGTTTTTTGTGGGAGCTGGCTTGCCAGCGATGGCGGCCTGATAGCCGACCCGCATTTTGCGGATGTACCCCATCCAAATGTGGGAGCGAGCCTGCTCGCGATAGCGGTCTGACAGCCGACGAGGATTTCTGACCGAGTACATATCCAATGCTGCGGTAACGACGGCTTATGGTTTCGCCCTTACGGCGACTTACTTTTTTGACAAACGCCTCAAAAAAGATAAGCAAAAAAACGCTCGCCCCGGCGTCCGGCCCCTCGCCAAGGCGAGGGGTTCCTTCGCTCCGGTGTCCATCCGGGGGCATTGCCCTCCGGTCCGCTGCGCTTGCCCTGCATGCAATGTGTTCGACTGCGTCGAACGGCGCTGCGCGCCTATCCCCGGATGAACACCTGCGCTCAGCCTCCCGAAGGGGCGGGTGGATCAAAAACCTGTAGGAGCCAGGCTTGCCGGCGAAGGCGATCTCAGGTCCGTCTTCGCCGGCAAGTCGGATCGCCGCACCGCTGGCTCCTACAGCGGTACACGCAACGCCCCCTCGAGGGGACCCGTAGCGCAGTGAAGGGCCGAACGAAAGGGGCAAGGGCCCTTGGTTACTTGGGGCTCTTCCAAGTAACCCACCGTAAGGGCGGAACCATTTGTGGCCGTTACCGCAGCAACGGATATGTACACACTCGAAACAAATACAGCCATCGCTGGCAAGCCAGCTCCCACAGGAGCCACGCAAAAAAAAGGCCGCCGCAACCCGACGTTGCGGCGACCCGAGGGTGACACGTTATTGAGGTCCCGCAAGCACGGAACCCGCAAGGATCAATGAGCCGCAGCCGCCTTGTTCAAATCGCTCTCGGCCCATTCGGTATAAACGCAGGCATCGGCAGTCGCCCAGCGCACCTTGACCGGATCGCCCGCCTTGAGCGGCATGCCCGCGGCGGACAACGCCTTGACGGTCATCGACGTACCACCAGCAGTGACCACGCTACAGGTCTGGCTCTCACCCAGGAACAGCACTTCCACGACCTTGGCCGAGACTTCGTTCCAACCGGCGGCCAGCGGTTCGTCGATGGCTTGTTGAGTGCTCAGCGCCAGGGCTTTTTCCGGGCGGACCATCAGCAGTACGTCCTGATTGGATTGCAGACCGCTGGTCAATCGAATCGACAGCGCCTGGCCTTCGAAGGTTGCCACGGCATTGCCCTGGGCCTTGAGCTTGAGGAAGTTCGAGTTGCCGAGGAACGAGGCCACAAAGGCATTGGGCGGGTTCTGGTACAGGTCATAACCGCTGCCCAGACCGACGATCTTGCCGTGGCTGAAGATCGCAATGCGCTGGGACAGGCGCATGGCTTCTTCCTGATCGTGGGTCACGTAAACGATGGTGATGCCCAGGCGGCGGTGCAGTTGACGCAGTTCATCCTGCAAGTCTTCGCGCAGTTTTTTATCGAGGGCGCCGAGCGGTTCATCCATCAACAGGATGCGCGGCTCATAGACCAACGCCCTGGCGATGGCCACGCGCTGTTGCTGGCCGCCGGAGAGTTGCGAAGGGCGCCGATGGGCAAATTGCTCAAGCTGCACCAGCTTGAGCATGGCATCGACCCGACGTTCGCGTTCGGCGGCATCCAGTTTGCGGATCATCAACGGGAAGGCGATGTTGTCGCGCACCGACAGATGCGGGAACAGCGAGTAGCGCTGGAACACCATGCCGATGTCGCGCTTGTGCGGCGGTACGTTGACCAGCGACTGGCCGTCGACCAGGATTTCGCCGCTGCTCGGCGTTTCGAAGCCGGCGAGCATCGACAGGGTGGTGCTCTTGCCGGAGCCGCTGGAGCCGAGGAAGGTCAGGAACTCACCGTCCTTGATGTCCAGCGAGATGTTGTCCACGGCCGCGAAGTCGCCGTAGTACTTGTTCAGGTTGCACAGGTTGACCAGCGACTGGTTTTGCTGCGCGGAATCTTTGATCACTGCACTCATGTCGTACTCCTGGGCGCTCAGGCGCGGATTTCATTGCGCCGGCGCAAGGCTGCGGCGATGACCATGACCAATACCGAAAGACCGATCAGCAGCGTCGAGGCGACGGCGATCACGGGCGTCAGGTCCTGGCGCAAAGTGGTCCACATTTTCACGGGAAGGGTCTGCAGGGTCGGGCTGGCCATCATCACGCTCAGCACCACTTCATCCCAGGACACCAGGAAGGCAAACAGGGCGCCGGCCACCATGCCCGGACGAATCGCCGGAAAGGTCACCTTGAACACCGCTTGCAGGCGTGAGGCACCGCAGATCACCGCGGCATCCTCGATCGACTGGTCGAACAGCTTGAGTGAGTTGATGATCGAGATGATGGTGAACGGCAAGGCGACGATCACGTGGCTGACCACAAAGGCGAACATCGTCCCGGTGTAGCCCAGTTTGAGAAACAGGGCGTACACCGCCACGGCGATGATCACCAGCGGCACGATCATCGGCAGGGTGAACAGGCCGTAGAGCATTTCCCGGCCGGGGAAGCGGCCACGCACCAGGGCGAACGCGGTGGGCAGGCCCAGCGCCACGGCGAAGATCGTGGTCAGCACGGCCACCTTGAGGCTGGCCATGGCGGCGTTCATCCAGTCGGCGTTGGAGAAGAACTGCACGTACCATTTGAGCGTCCAGCCCGGTGGCGGGAACACCAGCCATTGCGAGGATCCGAACGACAGCAGCACGATGAACACGATCGGCAGCAGCAGGAACAGACCGATCAGCCCGGTGGTGGTGTACAGGCCCAGGCGCATCCGGCGGCTCATGGCATGCGCGTCTTCCATCCCCAGACTGACCAATGCATTGGCCGAACGCTCGCGAGAGCAGCTGCAGCGGAAACGCAGTTTCTGCACGTCGAACAAAC
>NZ_JBNNVQ010000043.1:0-47735 GCF_050280625.1 Pseudomonas sp. NPDC089569 | reverse complement strand
GAAGTGAAACGATGCATCGCCGATGGTAGTGTGGGGTTTCCCCATGTGAGAGTAGGTCATCGTCAAGATTAAATTCCGAAACCCCTATCTGCGTACGCAGGTAGGGGTTTTGTTTTTGTCTGCGAAAAAGTTCATGCCGCAATAGCCGGCAGGTCCACGCTGTCACAGTCTCCCGACAATGCTAAGGTTCGGCCCAAGCATTTGTATTTTCCAAGGAAGCCTTTATGCCGGACGCAACGTCCCTCAATGCTGGTTTTATGGTGGTTCACGGCAACCGCCTGGACGAGTTGCGCAACCTGGTTGTGAGCTGGATGCGACGCTACCCGCTGGCCCCCCTGGAAAATGAAATCGCCCTGGTGCAGAGCAATGGCATTGCACAGTGGCTCAAACTGGCATTGGCCGAAGATGCAGAAGATGAGGATATGGGCGGTTGTGGAATCGCCGCCGCCATCGACGTGCAGCTACCCGGTAGCTTCATGTGGCAGCTCTATCGCATGGTCTTGGGGCGTGATGAAATTCCAGCCAAGTCGCTGCTGGATAAAGCACCACTGACCTGGCGTCTGATGCGCCTGCTCCCGCAGTTGATCAATCAACCACACTTCGAGCCTCTGCAACGCTTTCTGACCCATGACACCGATCTGCGCAAACGCTATCAGTTGGCTGAGCGTCTGGCGGATCTGTTCGACCAATATCAGGTATACCGTGCCGACTGGCTCGAAGATTGGGCAGAAGGTCGTCACCAGTTGCGCAATGGCCGAGGCGAGGCCAAGCCGTTGACAGAGGCCAATTGCTGGCAGGCGGAGTTGTGGCGCGCGCTGTTGCTGGATGTGGGTGAGGAAGGTATGGCGCAAAGCCGTGCCGGCGTCCACCAGCGGTTTATCGAACGTATCAACAGTCTTGAATCAGCCCCCGGCGGATTGCCCTCCCGAGTCATTGTTTTCGGCATTTCCTCCTTGCCAGCCCAAGCCCTGGAAGCCCTGGCCGGGCTGGCCCGGTTCAGTCAGGTGCTGCTGTGCGTACATAACCCGTGCCGTCACCATTGGGCAGACATCGTCGCCGACAAAGATTTGCTACGGCATCAATACAAGCGCCAAGCCCGCAAGAGTGGCATGCCGGTTGTCCTCGATCCGCAAACCCTACACCAGCATGTCCATCCGCTGCTGGCTGCATGGGGCAAACAAGGGCGGGACTACATCAACCTGCTCGACAGTTATGACGACCCCAACAGCTATCGATCGGCGTTTCGCGACGGGCGCATCGATCTGTTCAGTGACAACCAGCCACTGACCATGCTCAATCAATTGCAGGACGACATCCTTGATTTGCGCCCACTCAACGAGACGCGCGAACGCTGGCCGGCGATAGAGCTGGCCAGTGATGAATCGATCCGCTTCCACATCGCCCACAGCGCCCAGCGCGAAGTGGAAATTCTTCATGATCAGTTGCTCGCGCGCTTCAACAGCAATGCACAACTGCGTCCTCGCGACGTGATTGTGATGGTCCCGGATATCGATAGCTATGCGCCGCATATTCGAGCGGTGTTCGGTCAGCTCGAACGTCATGATCCACGCTTCATTCCCTTCACCTTGGCTGACCAGGGCCAGCGTGGACGAGATCCGTTACTGATCGCGGTCGAACACCTGCTCAAGCTGCCCGATAGCCGTTTCCCTGTCAGCGAGATCCTCGATCTGCTCGATGTTCCGGCATTGCGTGCCCGCTTCGGTGTGGAGGAACGCGACTTGCCCACCCTGCACCGCTGGATCGAAGGTGCCGGCATTCGCTGGGGCATGAATGCCGAACAGCGTGCGGGCCTCGGGCTGCCACAGGCACTGGAGCAGAACAGTTGGCGTTTCGGCTTGCGGCGCATGCTGCTGGGCTACGCCAACGGCAGTGCCCAGGCCTATGGCGACGTCGAGCCCTACGATGAGATCGGTGGTCTGGATGCCGCGCTCATCGGCCCGCTGGTTGCCTTGCTCGATGCGCTGGAGATCGCCCATCAGGAGCTCTCACAACCGACATCGCCCCAGCAATGGAGCGTGCGCTTGCAGGCCTTGGTGTCACTGTTTTTCCAGGCCAGCAACGAGCACGACGACTACTTGCTGGCACAGTTGGAGGAGCTGCGGGAAGCCTGGCTGGATAATTGCGAATCGGTAGGCCTGCAAGACGAACTGCCGCTGACGGTCGTCCGTGAAGCCTGGCTTGCCGGTCTCGATCAAGGGCGATTGTCCCAGCGCTTTCTGGCCGGTGCCGTGAACTTCTGCACCTTGATGCCGATGCGCGCGATCCCCTTCAAGCTGGTGTGCTTGCTGGGAATGAACGATGGCGACTATCCGCGAGCGCAGCCGCCGCTGGACTTCGACTTGATGGGCAGCGACTACCGCCCCGGCGATCGCTCCCGACGCGAGGACGACCGCTACCTGTTGTTAGAAGCGCTGTTGTCGGCACGTGAGCAGCTCTACATCAGCTGGGTCGGTCGCAGCATTCGCGATAACAGCGAGCGCCCGGCGTCGGTGCTGATCGGCCAACTGCGTGACCACCTGGCCAGTGGCTGGCGACTGGGCGATACCGGTGAGGACTTGCTTGAGGCCATGACCCAGGAGCATCCGCTGCAGCCCTTCAGCGCCCGTTACTTTCATGACGGCGATGATCTGTTCAGCTACGCCAATGAGTGGCAGGTACTTCATCACGGCATCACACCTGTGGCCGACACCGAATTGCTTGCGCCCCATGTTCAGGAAGAACCGTTGAGCCTCGGACAGCTGCAGGATTTCCTGCGTAACCCGGTCAGGCACTTTTTCAGCCAGCGGCTCAAGGTGTTCTTCGAGGCAGCCGAAGTGCCTTTGGCGGATGAGGAACCCTTTGTGCTCGACGCCTTGCAACGCTACAGCCTCAGCGACAGTTTGCTTGCCGCGGCACTGGCGGACCTGGATGACAGCGGCCACGCACTCGAGGCACAGGCCCGGCGCCTGCAAAACAGCGGACTGCTGCCCATGGCCGGATTTGGCGAATGCCTTCAACAGGAACTGATCGAGCCGTTGCCGGATCTGCTGCAACGCTATCGGCAGATCCTGGCGTTGTGGCCGACACCGCTGACCAGTGCACTGCCGGTGAGCCTGGAGATGAACGGCTTGCGCCTTGACGGCTGGTTAAGTGGCCTGCATCAACGCGCGGAGGGTGGATTGTTGTCCATCACCACGATCCCCAACAGCATCGGTTCGATCAAGTCGCGCAAATGGCATCGCCTGACACGACCCTGGGTCAATCATCTGGTGGCGTGTGCCAGCGGCCTGTCGATGTCCACCGCGTTGGTGGCCAGCGACGACAGCCTGCTGCTCGCACCGTTGGAGGCCGATGGCGCACGAAGAATCCTCAACGATCTGTTGCAGGCCTGGCAATCGGGCATGCGCCAACCGCTGCCGATTGCGGTCAAGACGGCCTTCGCCTGGCTGGGGCAATCCGATCCGGTCAAGGCCGAAGCGGCGGCTCGCAAGGCCTATGAAGGCGATGGGGTGAACACGGACGGTGAGCGACGCGAAAGCGTGGCGCTGGCTCGTCAATTCGCTGATTACGATGCGCTGATTGCCGACGAGACGTTTGCCGATTGGTGCAACGCGCTGTATCGGCCGCTGCTTGAAGCACCCTGGCGTTCAATGTCCAGCGAGGAGGCGCGCCCATGACCCGCAAGACACCACTTGCCCTGGCGTTTCCACTGCGCGGCAGCCAGTTGATCGAAGCCAGCGCCGGCACCGGCAAGACCTTCACCATTTCGGCGCTGTACTTGCGCCTGGTCCTCGGCCATGGCGTGGAGGCGAGCGGTTTCGGCCGCGAACTGTTGCCACCGCAGATTCTGGTCGTGACCTTTACCGACGCGGCGACAAAGGAGCTGCGCGAGCGCATTCGTACTCGACTGGCCGAGGCCGCACGCTTTTTCCGCGACGAAACGCCGGCCCCCGACGGCCTGATTGCCGAGCTCCGCGAACAGTACTCGCCCGAGCAATGGCCCGGCTGCGCGAACCGTCTGGACATCGCCGCACAATGGATGGACGAAGCCGCCGTTTCGACGATCCACAGTTGGTGCCAGCGCATGTTGCGCGAGCATGCCTTCGACAGCGGCAGCCTGTTTACCCAAACCCTGGAAACCGACCACAGCGATTTGCTCGGTGAGGTCCTGCGCGACTACTGGCGGTTGTTTTGCTACCCGATGCAGGGTGATGCACTGAACTGGGTGCGCAACAACTGGGGAGGGCCTGCGGCATTGCTGCCTCGCGTTCGCGGCCTGTTTGCCAGCGAACGGGACAACGCTGAAGGCAAGGATCCTGCCGAACTGATCACCGAGTGTTTGCAGCAAAGGCGCGCCGCGTTACTGGACATCAAACAGCCGTGGCGGCAGTGGGCAGACGAGTTGCTGGCCATCTGTCACGCAGGTGTCGCCAGCAAAAGTGTCGACGGTCGCAAGATGCAGGCACGTTACTTCGAACCCTGGTTCGAAAAAATCAAAACCTGGGCCGAAGACGAATCCCTTGAGCAGCTGGACATCGGCACCGGCTTCACACGCCTGACGCCCGAGGGGATGGCCGAAGCCTGGAAGAAGGGGGAAGTCCCACGCCATCCGGGGCTGGATGCCATGCCCGGCCTCAAGGCCTGCCTCGACAGCTTGCCGTCACCTGATGCCGCTGTGCTCAAACATGTCGCGCACTGGGTCGGCGCCCGGTTCGAAGAAGAGAAACGCCGTCGTGCGGAAATGGGCTTCGACGACATGCTCCTGCGCCTCGATGCGGCTTTGCAAACCGAGGGTGGCGAGCGTCTGGCAACCTTGATCCGCGAGCAGTTCCCGGTCGCGCTGATCGACGAGTTTCAGGACACGGACCCCGTGCAGTACCGGATCTTCGAGAGCATCTATCGAATCGAGGACAACAATCCCGAAAGCGGTCTGTTTCTGATCGGCGACCCCAAGCAGGCGATTTATGCCTTCCGTGGTGCCGACATCTATACCTACCTTCGCGCTCGCCAGGCGACCGCTGGCCGCTTGCATACCCTGGGCACAAACTTCCGTTCCAGCCATGGCATGGTCAGTGCCGTGAACCACGTTTTCCAGCGGGCCGAGTCCCGCGAAACCGGGCGTGGTGCGTTCCTGTTCCGTGAGAGCAATGGCGACAATCCCGTGCCGTTTTTGCCCGTCGAGTCCCAGGGGCGCAAAGAGGTGCTGCAGATTGATGGGCAGCTCGTGCCTGCGCTGAACGTCTGGCATTTGTCCAGCGAACAGCCGCTGTCCGGTGCCCTGTACCGACAACAATTGGCTGCTGCGTGTGCCAGTCAGATCACCGCGTTGCTCAATGGTGGGCAGCGAGGTCAGGCGGGATTCGTGCAGGACGGCAAAGACTTCAAAGGCCTGTTGCCGGCGGATATCGCGATCCTGGTCCGTGATGGCAAGGAAGCGCAGGCCGTGCGTGCCGAACTGTCTGCCCGCGGTGTGCGCAGCGTCTATCTCTCGGACAAGGACTCGGTGTTCGCCGCCCAGGAAGCTCACGATGTGCTGACCTGGCTCAAGGCTTGCGCCGAACCGGATGTCGAGCGGCCGCTGCGGGCCGCGTTGGCCTGCATCACGCTGAACCTGTCACTGGCGGAACTGGAACAGCTCAACCAGAACGAACTGGCCTGGGAGACCCGGGTCATGCAGTTCCGCACTTATCGCGAGATCTGGCGCAAACAGGGCGTGCTGCCCATGCTTCGGCGCTTGCTGCATGATTTCCGCCTACCCCAGGCATTGATTGCCCGCAGCGATGGCGAGCGGGTGCTGACCAATCTGCTGCACCTGTCCGAATTGTTGCAGCAGGCCGCTGCCGAACTGGATGGCGAACAGGCGCTGATCAGGCATTTGTCCGAGCATCTGGCACTGTCCGGGCAGGCTGGCGAAGAGCAGATTTTGCGCCTGGAAAGTGACGAGCAACTGGTCAAGGTCGTGACCATTCACAAATCCAAGGGCCTGGAATATCCCCTGGTGTTCCTGCCGTTCATTTGCTCGGCCAAACCGGTGGATGGCAGCCGCTTGCCGCTGCATTACCACGATGCCACGGGCAAGGCCCAGATGACCTTGAACCCGACCGCCGAGCTGATTGCCCTGGCGGATGACGAACGTCTGGCCGAAGACCTGCGCCTGCTTTATGTCGCACTGACCCGTGCGCAGCATGCCTGCTGGCTGGGGGTGACGGACCTCAAGCGCGGCAGCAACAACAGTTCCGTGCTGCATCTTTCGGCACTCGGCTATCTGCTGGGTGGCGGTGCTGTATTGAGCGAGCCGTCAGGGCTCCAACGTTGGCTGCAAGACTTGCAACAGGATTGTCCTGCCGTGAGTTACCGCGAAATGCCGCAGGCCACTGACGAGCATTACCAGCCACCGCAAAACGAAGCGACCCTGCTTGCCCCGCTGGTACCCAAGCGCAAGGCCAGTGAGCACTGGTGGATCGCCTCCTACAGCGCCCTGCGCCTGAGTGACAGCCTCCGTATCGGCACCGACGAGGCGCCGGAGAGCCCCCAGGCACAGAAACTCTTCGACGACGAACGCCTTGATCCACAGGCGTCCCGCGAGATGCTGGCCGGCGGCGCCGACATCCATCGATTCCCCCGCGGGCCGAACCCGGGCACTTTTTTGCATGGCTTGCTCGAATGGGCTGGCGATGAAGGTTTCGCCACAACGCCGCAAGCGGTGGAAGACGCCATCGCCCGGCGCTGCAATCGTCGTGGCTGGGAAGGCTGGATCACGGCGCTGAGCCACTGGCTGCAGCATCTGCTCAAATCGCCGATGTCTGTCGGAGCCGGGCAGGCTCCGGTGATCTTCGAGCGATTGAGCCAATACCGGGTCGAAATGGAGTTCTGGTTCGCCAGCCACAAGGTCGATGTGCTCAAGCTCGATGCGCTGGTGTGTCAGTACACGCACAACGGTGCGGCCCGACTGGCCGCCGAGCCAGTGTTGCTCAACGGTATGTTCAAGGGCTTCATCGACCTGACGTTCGAGCACGAAGGTCGCTACTACGTCGCCGATTACAAATCCAATTGGCTGGGCATCGATGATTCGGCCTATTCGGAACAGGCCATGGAACAGTCGATCCTGGATAACCGCTACGACCTGCAATACGTGCTCTACCTGCTCGCCTTGCATCGCCAACTCAAGGCCCGACTGGCCGATTACGATTACGACCGGCATGTCGGCGGTGCGTTGTATCTGTTCCTGCGCGGCACGCGTGCACCCAGCCAGGGCGTGTATTTCACCCGCCCGCCCAGAGAATTGATCGAACGCCTGGACCGCTTGTTCCAGGGCAAACCGGAACCGAAGGCCGAACCGGCATGGGAACAGGGAGTATTGCTATGAGCCGCACCTTCGCCGATTTGCTGCCCACGTCATTGGCAGACGAGCGCCTGGCGGATCTGGACCCACTGAGCCGCGCCGATGACCTGTTGCTGTTGCTCACGCGCTGGGTTGAACGTGGCTGGTTGCGCGCACTGGACAAGGCGTTCGTCGCCTTCCTTCATGAACTGGCGCCGGAGGATGACCCGCTGGTGTTGCTGGCCGCCGCGCTGACCAGTCATCAACTGGGCCACGGTCATGTTTGCCTGGATTTGTTCGAGACGCTGAAGGAGCCGGATTTCGCCCTGTCGCTGCCACCGGAGGGCGATCTGCACAGTGGCGCGATGTTGCTGCCGTCGCAATTGCTGCAGACGCTGGATGGTGCTCACTGGTGCAAGGTGCTGGCGTCCAGCAGCCTGGTCGCGTTGGCCGCTGACGGGCGTGACACGGTGCAAACCCGACCCCTGGTGTTGTCTGGCAAACGCCTGTACTTGCGTCGCTATTGGGGCTACGAACGGCGCATCGACGATTCGTTGCACCAACGTCTTGCCGAGTACGAAGCGACGCCGACCGACATGCTCCAGCGTCTCACCGGTTTGTTCGGTCCGGCCAGGCCCACCGAGATGATCGACTGGCAAAAGCTTGCCTGCGCCCTGGCGACACGCGGTGCCTTCAGTATCATCACCGGCGGCCCGGGAACCGGTAAGACCACCACGGTGGTGCGCTTGCTGGCATTGCTCCAGTCACCGGCGGTGGAGGCTGGCAAGCCGCTGCGAATTCGTCTGGCCGCGCCCACGGGCAAAGCCGCGGCGCGATTGACCGAGTCCATCAGTCAGCAGGTTCGAACGCTGAAAGTCAGCGAAGCACTGCGCGACAAAATCCCCTCCGACGTCACCACGGTTCACCGTCTGCTTGGCAGCCGACCCGGTACGCGACATTTCCGTCACCACGCAGGCAATCGCCTGCCGCTGGACGTGCTGGTGGTGGACGAGGCGTCCATGATCGACCTGGAAATGATGGCCAACCTGCTCGATGCACTGCCGCCGCACGCCCGGCTGGTGTTGCTGGGGGACAAGGACCAACTGGCCTCGGTAGAGGCCGGTGCGGTGCTGGGGGATTTGTGCCGCGATGCCGAGGCCGGTTGGTACAGCCCGCAGACACGCCAGTGGCTGGAGGCCGTCAGTGGCGAAAGCCTGGAGGCCAGCGGGTTGCAGGAGGGGACCCAGGGTGGTCATCCATTGGCCCAGCAAGTGGTGATGTTGCGTCACTCGCGGCGTTTCGGCGAAGGCAGCGGAATCGGTCAACTGGCCCGCTGGGTCAACCAGCAGCAACCTGAAGAAGCGCGCAAATTACTGGCGGCGCGAAGCCATGACGATGTGTTCTGCCTGTCGCTCAAGAGTGAACAGGACCGGGCGCTGGAGCGCCTGTTGCTCGAAGGCCATGGCGAGGGACCGCAGGGTTACCGGCATTACCTGAGCCTGCTGCGCAATCAACGGCCATCGCTCGACGCTGCGCTGGATGATTCACGCTGGGTGGATTGGGCGCGAGACGTGTTGCAAGCCTTCGATGCCTTCCAGTTGCTGTGCGCTGTGCGCAAGGGGCCATGGGGCGTGGAAGGGTTGAACCAGCGAGTCACCGAGGCACTGCTCAAGGCCCGGCTGATCGACAGCGACCAGCAGTGGTACGAAGGGCGGCCGGTGCTGATGACACGCAATGATTACGGCCTGGGCTTGATGAATGGCGATATCGGCATCGCGCTCAAACTTCCCGAGCGTGAGGGGACGGACGCGGGACGGCAGGTGCTGCGGGTGGCCTTCCCGCGCAACGATGGGCAAGGCGGGGTCCGTTTCGTTCTGCCCAGCCGGCTCAATGACGTCGAAACCGTGTACGCGATGACCGTGCATAAATCCCAGGGTTCGGAGTTTGCCCATACCGCGCTGATCTTGCCGGACGCCCTCAATCCGGTGCTCACCAAGGAACTGATCTACACCGGGATTACCCGGGCCAAGAACTGGTTCACCTTGATCGAGCCCCGCGCCGGCGTATTTGAAGACGCAGTGAGGCGCAAGGTCAAACGCCTCAGCGGGTTGATGCTCGAACTCAAGGACAGTGGCGAAATGGCGGATTGAACGAGGCGGTGCGAGGGCGCGAAAACCGTCCTCAGCACCTCGTGGCACTCAATCGGCAAACAGCAGCTCCCGCGTTTCCCCCATCAACAGACCCTGGTTGCGCTCGGTCACTTCCCGGATGTAATCCCACAACAAGGTGATCCGCTTGAGCTTTCTCAGGTCCTCCCGGCAGTACATCCAGAACTGCCGGGTGATGTTGATTTCATCCGGTAGCACCGGCAGCAAGCGCGGGTCCTGGGCGGCGAGGAAGCAGGGCAGGATGGCAAGGGATCGCCCTTGCTGCGCCGCCACGAATTGGGCGATGACGCTGGTGCTGCGCAAGTTGGCGCTGGCGCTGGGCAGCACGTTTGCCAGGTACAGCAGCTCCGAGCTGAAGGCCAGGTCATCGACATAACTGATGAACGAGTGGTGACCCAGATCTGCCGGGCGGCGAATGGCGGGGTGGTTGTCCAGGTATTCCTGGGTTGCGTACAGCTGCAAGCGGTAGTCGCAGAGTTTGCAGCAGACGTACGGGCCATGCTCCGGGCGTTCCAGGGCGATGACGATGTCCGCCTCGCGCTTGGACAGGCTGATGAAGTGGGGAAGCGGCAGGATATCCACCGAGATCGCCGGGTAAGCGTCGATGAAGTGGCTCAGTTGCGGGGTGATGAAAAAGCTGCCGAACCCTTCGGTACAGCCCATGCGCACATGACCGGACAAGGCCACGCCGGAACCGGAAACCTGCTCGCAGGCCATGTGCAGCGTGCTTTCAATCGACTCGGCATAACCGAGCAGCCGCTGGCCTTCGGCGGTCAGGACAAACCCGTTGGTCCGGGACTTTTCGAACAACAACGTACCCAATGATGCTTCCAGCGAACTGATGCGCCGCGACACCGTGGTGTAGTCGACGGCCAGCCGCTTGGCTGCGGTGCTGGCCTTGCGGGTGCGGGCCACTTCGAGGAAAAACTTGAGGTCATCCCAGTTCAGCGAGCCCAGTGACGTGATGTTTTTTTGCATGTTGGACCGGCTTTTATGTGCGTTCTTATCAGAAGTTTGCACATCTATACTCCAAAAACAGCCCGACAACCAATTCGCGGCACCGACCTCATCACAAGGCGGCTATCCCGCCTTGGCTCCCTGAATAAGAACAACGTCCAGGAGACCCACATGAACGCATCGCTCACGCCCAACGAAACCACCGTGCAAAAGGTCAAATTGCTGATCGACGGCCAGTGGGTCGAATCCAAATCCACCGAGTGGCACGACATCGTCAACCCGGCCACCCAGCAAGTGCTGGCCAAGGTGCCATTCGCCACCACTGAAGAAGTCGATGCAGCCATCAGCGCGGCCCACCGTGCCTTCCAGACCTGGAAGCTGACCCCGATCGGCGCGCGCATGCGCATCATGCTCAAGCTCCAGGCGCTGATTCGCGAGCACTCCAAGCGTATCGCCGCGGTCCTGAGCGCCGAACAGGGCAAGACCATCGCCGACGCCGAGGGCGATATTTTCCGTGGCCTGGAAGTGGTCGAGCACGCCTGCTCCATCGGCAGCCTGCAAATGGGCGAGTTCGCTGAAAACGTTGCCGGCGGTGTCGACACCTATACCCTGCGCCAGCCTATCGGCGTGTGCGCCGGCATCACCCCGTTCAACTTCCCGGCGATGATCCCGCTGTGGATGTTCCCGATGGCCATCGCCTGCGGCAACACCTTTGTCCTCAAGCCGTCCGAGCAAGACCCGATGTCGACCATGCTGCTGGTGGAGCTGGCGATTGAAGCCGGCATCCCGGCGGGTGTGCTCAACGTGGTGCACGGTGGCAAGGATGTGGTGGACGCACTGTGCACCCACAAGGACATCAAGGCTGTTTCCTTCGTCGGTTCGACGGCGGTCGGCACTCACGTCTATGACCTGGCTGGCAAACACGGCAAGCGTGTGCAATCGATGATGGGCGCGAAGAACCACGCCGTCGTGCTGCCGGACGCCAATCGCGAACAAGCCCTGAATGCGCTGGTGGGTGCAGGCTTCGGCGCGGCGGGCCAGCGTTGCATGGCCACTTCGGTGGTGGTGCTGGTGGGCGCGGCGAAACAATGGCTGCCGGACCTCAAGGCACTGGCGCAGCAACTCAAGGTCAATGCCGGCAGCGAGCCCGGCACCGACGTCGGCCCGGTCATCTCGAAAAAGGCCAAGGCGCGGATTCTCGACCTGATCGAAAGCGGCATCAAGGAAGGCGCGAAACTCGAACTGGACGGTCGCGACATCAAGGTCCCCGGTTTCGAGCAGGGCAATTTTGTCGGCCCGACCCTGTTCTCCGGGGTGACCACCGACATGCAGATCTACACCCAGGAAATCTTCGGCCCGGTGTTGGTGGTGCTGGAAGTCGCCACCCTCGATGAAGCCATTGCCCTGGTCAACGCCAACCCGTTCGGCAACGGCACCGGCCTGTTCACCCAGAGCGGTGCGGCGGCGCGTAAATTCCAGGCTGAAATCGATGTCGGCCAGGTCGGCATCAACATCCCGATTCCGGTGCCGGTCCCGTTCTTCAGCTTCACCGGTTCCCGGGGTTCGAAACTCGGCGACCTCGGCCCGTATGGCAAGCAAGTGGTGCAGTTCTACACTCAGACCAAGACCGTCACCAGCCGCTGGTTCGACGACGACAGCGTCAATGACGGTGTGAACACCACCATTCACTTGCGTTAAGGAGCCGGACATGAAAATTGCTTTTATCGGTCTCGGCAACATGGGCGCGCCGATGGCGCGCAACCTGATCAAGGCCGGTCACTCGTTGCGCCTGGTCGATCTGAACAAAGCCGTGCTGGCGGAACTGGAACAACTGGGCGGCACGATCAGTGCCTCGGCACGGGAAGCGGCACAGGGCGCAGAGCTGGTGATCACCATGCTGCCGGCCGCCGTGCATGTGCGTAGCGTGTGGCTGGGCGAAGACGGTGTTCTGGCCGGTATCGGCCAGGGTGTACCGGCGGTGGATTGCAGCACCATCGATCCGCAGACGGCCCGCGACGTGGCGGCGGCTGCGGCCAAGCAAGGCGTGGCCATGGCGGACGCGCCGGTGTCCGGTGGTACGGGCGGGGCGGCGGCCGGGACGCTGACCTTCATGGTCGGCGCCACTGCGGAACTGTTTGCCACCCTGCAACCGGTGCTGGCGCAGATGGGCCGCAACATCGTCCATTGCGGTGAAGTCGGCACCGGGCAAATCGCCAAGATCTGCAACAACCTGCTGTTGGGCATTTCCATGGTCGGCGTCAGCGAAGCCATGGCGCTGGGCGATGCGCTGGGTATCGACACCAAGGTACTGGCGGGCATCATCAACAGCTCCACCGGGCGTTGCTGGAGTTCGGAAATGTACAACCCGTGGCCCGGCATCGTCGAAACGGCACCGGCTTCGCGCGGTTACACCGGTGGCTTCGGCGCCGAACTGATGCTCAAGGATCTGGGGCTGGCCACGGAAGCGGCTCGTCAGGCGCACCAGCCGGTCGTGCTTGGCGCAGTGGCCCAGCAGCTGTACCAGGCGATGAGCCAGCGCGGGGAAGGGGGCAAGGACTTCTCGGCAATCATCAACAGCTACCGCAAGCCGCAATAAAACCTGTAGGAGCGAGCCAGCTCGCGATGAGGCAGGCACATTCAACATCGGTGATGATTGATTCACCGCCTCGCGAGCATGCTCGCTCCTACAAGTCATGCCTACATGCGCATATTGACCGGGACATCACGTCGGGTGATCTCCCGGTTTTTTTGCGTCAGGCAAACACGAAATACTTGCGCACGGTTTCCACCACTTCCCAGGTGCCTTTCATCCCCGGTTCAATGACGAAAATGTCGCCGGCACGCAGGTGGATAGGCTCTTTGCCCTCAGGGGTGATGATGCAGTAACCCTCGCGGAAGTCGCAGTATTCCCACTTCACGTACTCCACGTACCACTTGCCCGGCGTGCAGATCCAGGTGCCCATGATCTTGTTGCCGTCTTCGCTGGTGTAGGCGTTGAGGTTGACGGTGTGCGGGTCGCCTTCGAGTTTTTCCCACTTGCAGGCGTCGAGTACGGGAAGCGGGTGGGTGTCACGAAGAACGGTAATCGGTGCGTTTGCGGTCATGATGACTCCGGCGTTGAGGGACAGCTGAAGACGCACCCTATCGGGCCTGAATCGCTTTCAGTTGTCTGTGCTCGACATCCAGGTATCCAGAAGCGCTCACCGTTTGGCCCCCCAAAAAAAACGCCCCGGCATTCAATGAAGGCCGGGGCGTTTTTTCATGGGCGATTACTGCGCTGCAGGCAGTTCCCGATGCCGGGCCATGCGCAAGCGGTAGCAGACGTAGATGAACAACACCCACACCGGAATCGCGTACACCGAGGCGCGTACCGGCGGAATCATCCAGATCACGCAGATGATCACGGCCATGAACGCCAGGCACAGGTAGTTGGTGTACGGCGACCAGAAGGCCTTGAAGCCCGGCACGACACCGCGCTGGCCCATGGCCTTGCGGAACTTGAGGTGCGTGAGGCTGATCAGTGCCCAGTTGATCATCAACGAGGCGACCACCAGGGCGAACAGCAACTCGAGTGCTTCATGCGGGGCGACATAGTTGACCGCCACGACCAGCATGGTAATCAGCGCCGATACGCCCAGCGCCAGCAAAGGCACGCCTTGCTTGTTGAGCTTCATCATCGCCTTGGGCGCATCGCCTTGTTCGGCCAGGCCGTAGAGCATGCGGCTGTTGCAGTAGACGCCGCTGTTGTAGACCGACAACGCCGCAGTGAGCACCACGAAGTTGAGGATGTGTGCCGCGGTGTCACTGCCGATCAGGGCGAAAATCTGCACGAACGGACTGCCGCTGTAGGCATCACCGGACGCATTCAGTGTTTGCAGCAGTTGATCCCACGGGTACAGCGACAGCAGCACGGTGAGCGCGCCGACGTAGAAAATCAGGACCCGGTAGACCACCTGGTTGATGGCCTTGGGAATGACTTTGCGTGGCTCGCTGGCCTCGGCGGCGGTGATGCCGACGAGCTCCAGGCCGCCGAAGGAAAACATGATAAACGCCATCGCCATCAGCAGGCCGTCGTAGCCATTGGGGAAGAAGCCGCCATGGCTCCACAGGTTGCTGACCGATGCTTGCGGGCCACCGGTGCCGCTGAACAGCATGTAGCAGCCCAGGACGATCATGCCGATGATGGCCACGACCTTGATGATCGCGAACCAGAACTCCATTTCACCGAAGACTTTGACGTTGAACGAGTTGATCAGGTTGACCAGCACGAAGAACACCGCGGCACTGACCCAGGTCGGCACCTCCGGCCACCAGAACTGTATGTACTTGCCCACGGCCGTCAGCTCGGCCATGCCCACCAGCACATACAGCACCCAGTAGTTCCAGCCCGACAGGAAACCGGCGAAACCGCCCCAGTAGTTGTGGGCAAAATGGCTGAAAGAACCGGCCACCGGCTCTTCGACGATCATCTCGCCCAACTGGCGCATGATCAGGAACGCGATGAATCCGGCAATGGCATAGCCGAGGATCATCGAGGGGCCAGCGGACTTGAGCACGCCGGCGGAGCCCAGAAACAGCCCCGTGCCAATGGCTCCACCCAGGGCGATCAGTTGAATGTGTCGATTTTTCAACCCCCGCTTGAGTGTCCCCTGTTGCAAAATTTCATCCGCCATCTGGTTTCCTTCTGGTTGTTATGGCCAGGCCTGATTTCAAAGGTCGAATATTACTCTGCGTCACCTCTTCGTCATACAGGCGCATGTCAGGTGAATCACTGATTATCAAGGGTTTGCGGGCAGTCTTGCCGCGTGAAAGGCCTCAAGCAACGCTCTGGCGTAGCCGGGCAAGTGCTCGAACGAACGTGCACACAGCAACAGCTTTCGCTGTGCCCATGGCTCGTTCAGCACGACGCTTTTCAGCGCTGGCTCAACCGTGCGGCGCTCAAGAGCTGCCAGCGGCACGATGCCCAGCCCGGCGCCGTGGGCGACCATGCGCATCACACCGTCGAAGCCGTCGGCGCGGATGCGAATCTGCATGCGCAGGCCGGTGTGCAGGGCCTGTTCTTCCAGGTACACCGCCAATGCGCTGTTGGCGCTCAGGCCGACGTAGTGATGCTGCAATGTATCGCTGAAACTGGGTGGGGCGCCGTCAGCCAGTGGATGATCGGCAGGCATGATCAATACCAGCGGATCATCGCGAAAGGGCAGGGTGTCCAGGGCCTGGGTGTCCACTGCATCGGAGATGATGCCCAGGTCCGCCGCACCCTGGCGCAAGGCGTGGGTGATGCGCGTGCTGGGCAATTCCTGCAGGTCGATATCGAGATTGGGATGGTCGCGCAGGAAGTCGGCGAGCAACTCCGGCAGGTATTCGGTGATCGCGGTGGTATTGCACAGCAACCGGACCTGGCCTTTGACGCCGTTGGCATAGTCGGCCAGGTCCTGCTGCATGCGCTCGGCCTGCTGTAGCAGGGTGCGGGCATGTTGTGCCAGGGCCTTGCCGACAGGTGTCGGCGTGACTCCGCGCCGGCCTCGTTCGAGAAAGTCGATGCCCAACGACGCTTCCATGGCGCGAATGCGCGCACTGGCCGCCGCCAGCGACAGATGACTGCGCGCGGCGCCGGCGGTGATGTTGCCGGTGTCGAGGATGTTCAGGTAAAGGCGCAGGTCGGTCAGGTCGAAGTGCATTGGCAACCTATCGATATGTAATACATGAAAGGGCCTCATCGCTGGCAAGCCAGCTCCCACAAAGATCTCCAGCGAACACTTCATTGATGTACGACGTTGTTCCTGTAGGAGCGAGGCTCGCCCGCGAAGACGTCAGCCGCTCTAACGAATTCTTCAGCCTCTTGCCAGACAAGAGCCACCCTCAGTATATGGCAGATTTTCAACCGGCCAGCCCGGGCTCAGGATAGGCCCATGAACACACTCGCCTCGTTTTATCAAAACCTCGGTCTGGCGCTTTCACTGCTGGTCATTGCCACCTTCCTGCTGGCCGGCATGATCAAGGGCGTGATTGGTATGGGCCTGCCTACTGTCGCCATGGGCCTGTTGGGTCTGGCTATGGCGCCGACGCAGGCTGCAGCGCTGCTGATCATCCCAGCCACGCTGACCAACGTTTGGCAATTGGCGTTCGGCGGTCACCTGCCGGGGCTCCTCAAGCGGCTATGGCCGATGCTGCTGGCCATCTTCATTGGCACAGGCTCCGGCACGCTGTGGCTGGGCATGGCCGACGGGCATTGGGTGGTGCGGGGATTGGGCGCGGCGTTGTTGATTTATGCGCTCTGCGGATTGTGCCTGCCGACCCTGCGCATCGGCACGCGCAGCGAACATTGGCTGGGGCCGCTGTGTGGCCTGCTGACCGGTGTCATCACCTCGGCGACCGGCGTGTTCGTGATTCCGGCGGTGCCGTACCTGCAAGCGCTGGGGTTGAGCAGGGATGAACTGGTGCAGGCGTTGGGGCTGTCGTTCACCGTCTCCACCCTGGCCCTGGCCGCCGGCCTGTCATGGCGCGGCGCCCTGGACGGGGGCGAGTTGAGTGCATCGCTGCTGGCGCTGATCCCGGCCATGCTCGGCATGTGGTTGGGGCAATGGCTGCGCCAGCGGATCAGCGCCCCGTTGTTCAAGCGTGTGTTCTTCGTTGGCCTGGGTGTACTGGGCGGCCATTTGTTGATCAACGGCTAGCAGACGACGGGCTGATCATCTCGATGGCACGGATCTCGAAATCCCGCTCCAGGTACTCATCGCGCTGATTGAGAAACTGCTTCATGTGCGGCAGGTTCGAGTGCACGTCCAGGTGGGCCTGGGACTGCCAGACCTCGTAGAAGATGAACAGGGTTGGATCCTGTTTATCGCGTAGCATGTGGTATTCGATACAGCCGGGTTCAGTACGACTGGCTTCGACATGACGACTGAAAAACGCCTCGAAAGCGTCGGATTTTTCGGGACGGGTCTTGGCGTGCAGGATAAAGCCTTGCTGTTCACTCATGGGTAACGCTCCTCAAGTCAGAATCGGCCTCAGTCTAAGGCAACAATCGCCTGATGATTCTTGCGTCAAGGTCAAATGAATTTTGCGACACCGGCGCTTATTCCGTGCAGGGCGAATCGCTAATCTGCCGCCATCCCGTTTCTGACCTTACCGAGAGTTCCCATGAAAAAAGTTCTGTTGCTCAATGGCGGCAAAAAATTCGCTCACTCCGATGGCCGCTACAACGCGACCTTGCACGAAGCCGCGCTGAGCGTGCTGGATCGCGGTGGCGTGGATATCAAAACCACCTTCATTGACGAGGGGTACGACATCGCGGAAGAAGTCGCCAAATTCCTCTGGGCCGACGTGATCATTTACCAGATGCCCGGTTGGTGGATGGGCGCGCCGTGGACCGTCAAGAAGTATGTCGACGAAGTCTTCACCGAAGGCCATGGCAGCCTCTACGCCAGCGATGGCCGCACCCGTTCCGATGCTTCGCAGAAATACGGCAGCGGTGGCCTGATCCAGGGCAAGCAATACATGCTGTCGCTGACCTGGAACGCGCCGCAGCAAGCGTTCGACGACCCCACCGATTTCTTCGAAGCCAAAGGCGTGGACGCGGTGTACTTTCCTTTCCACAAGGCCAACCAGTTCCTCGGCATGACCGGCTTGCCGACATTCCTGTGCGTGGACGTGATGAAACGCCCGAATATCGAAGCCGATGTGGCGCGTTACGAGCAGCATTTGACTGAGGTGTTTGGCCTGTAGGAGCCAACGGTGCGGCGATCCGACTTGCCGGCGAAAGCGCTCTCAAGGAGGCTACCCTGTAGAAGCCAGGCTTGCCGGCGAAGACGTTCTTGAAGACGCTACCTTGTAGGAGCCAGGCTTGCCGGCGAAGACGTTCTCGAGGACGCTACCCTGTAGGAGCCAGGCTTGCCGGCGAAGACGTTCTCGAGGACGCTACCCTGTAGGAGCCAGGCTTGCCGGCGAAAGCGTTCTCGAGGACGTTATCCTGTAGGAGCCAGGCTTGCCGGCGAAAGCGTTCTTGAGGGTGTCTTCGCCGGCAAGCCTGGCTCCTACAAAAAACGGTTCAGTTCTTGAGGACGTCTTCGCCGGCAAGTCGGATCGCCGCACCGCTGGCTCCTACAAAAGTGGCTCAGTCAAACGGGGCGAAGTTATCGCTAAGGGAAACACGTGAAAGCCAGATCCGACGAGCTACAGATTTTCGTCTGCGTGATTGAGTGCGGCTCGATTTCCGCCGCTGCCGAGCAGGTCGGACAAACGCCCTCGGCGGTGAGTCGCACCTTGTCACGGCTGGAAGCCAAGCTCGATACAACATTGATCAACCGCACCACGCGGCGCATGGACCTGACCGAGGAGGGCAAGTATTTCTTCGAGCAGGCCAAGCGGATTCTCGATCAGATGGACGAACTTGAAGAGCGTCTGTCCTCCCGCCAGCAAACACCGTCCGGGCGTTTGCGCATCAATGCCGCCTCACCGTTCATGCTGCACGCCATCGTGCCCTACGTTGATGAGTTTCGCCGGCTCTACCCGCAGATCCAGCTCGAACTCAACAGCAATGACCTGATCATCGACTTGATCGAGCAAAGCACCGACATCGCCATCCGTATTGGCGTACTCACCGACTCGACCCTGCATGCCAGGTCGCTGGGGTGCAGCCCGTTGCACATCGTCGCAAGCCCCGAATACCTGGAAAAACACGGCACGCCGCAGGCGGTCGCCGATCTGAAGGAACACACCTTGCTGGGCTTCACCCAGAACGAAGGCCTCAACCAGTGGCCATTGCGCCATGTCCATGGCGATCGCTGGGCGATCCAGGCATCGATCAGTGCCTCCAGCGGCGAGACCCTCCGTCATCTGGCGCTCGAAGGCCAGGGCATCGCCAGCCTGTCGCATTACATGACCATCGAGGACATTCGTGCCGGGCGTTTGAAGGTGGTGCTGGCGCAGTTCAACAGCGGCTATCGCCAGCCGATCAATGCGGTGTACTACCGCAACTCGCAATTGGCCCTGCGCATCCAGTGCTTTCTGGACTTCATCCAGGGCAAATTGGCGGTTTATGCATCCGATGAGTTCAACATCGATTCCTGATTGACTCATCGCGAGCAGGCTCGCACACATTTGATCTGCGTTGCACACAGACTTCCATTGTGGGAGCGAGCCTGCTCGCGATGGCGCCTTCAAAGTCCAACAAACTGGTCGTGCAACCGCCGATTCCGTACCATTCGCACACTCTTTCCTGCTATTCCCTGTGTGCGATCCCCCATGAAAGCAAAACATCTGCGTGCCGATGCCCTGGCCGGTCTCACCACGTCCTTTGCCCTTTTGCCCGAATGCATCGCCTTCGCGCTGGTGGCTCATCTCAATCCGCTGATGGGGTTGTATGGCGCGTTCATCATTTGCACCCTGACCGCGTTGTTCGGTGGGCGGCCGGGCATGGTGTCCGGTGCCGCCGGGTCGATGGCCGTGGTGATCGTTGCCCTGGTGGTGCAGCACGGTGTGCAGTACCTGCTGGCCACGGTGCTGCTCAGTGGCCTGGTCATGCTGGCGTTCGGGTTATTGCGCCTGGGCAAGCTGGTACGCATGGTGCCGCATCCGGTCATGCTCGGTTTCGTCAACGGCCTGGCGATTGTCATTGCCCTGGCGCAATTGGAGCACTTCAAGAGCGGCGGGGCCTGGCTGAGCGGCACACCGCTTTACATGATGCTCGGCCTGGTGGTGGCGACCATGGCCATCGTCTATGTGCTGCCGCGCCTGACCCGCGCGGTGCCGCCGGCGCTGGTGGCGATTCTGAGTGTGGGCCTGGCGGTCTATCTGCTCGGCTTGCCGACCCGTACCCTCGGCGACATGGCGCACATCGCCGGCAGCTTGCCGACGCTGGCCTTGCCGGATATTCCGTGGAACCTGGAGACCCTGCGCATCGTCGCCCCGTACGGGATCCTGATGGCCATGGTCGGCTTGCTGGAAACCCTGCTGACCCTGAACCTGACTGACGAAGTCACCGAGAGCCGTGGCTACCCGGACCGCGAATGCGTGGCGCTGGGGGGCGCCAATATCGTCTCCGGTCTGTTTGGCGGCATGGGCGGTTGCGCGATGATCGGCCAGACGGTGATCAACCTGAGTTCGGGCGGACGAGGCCGCTTGTCCGGGGTGGTGGCAGGCGTGGCGATTGTGCTGTTCATTCTGTTCCTGTCGCCGCTGATCGAGCGCATTCCGTTGGCGGCGCTGGTGGGGGTGATGTTCGTGGTCTCGCAACAGACCTTCGCCTGGGCCTCGCTGCGGGTCCTCAACAAGGTGCCGTTCAACGACGTGCTGGTGATCATTGCCGTGACCGTGATTACCGTGTTCACCGACCTGGCGACCGCCGTGCTTTGCGGCATCATTATCGCGGCGCTGAATTTCGCCTGGCAGCAGGCGCGACAGCTGTACGCCGACAGCCACCTGGAAAGCGATGGCAGCAAGTTGTACCGCGTACACGGTACGTTGTTCTTCGCCTCGACCACGCCGTTCCTCAATCAATTCGACCCGGCCAATGACCCGGCACTGGTGACGCTCGATTGCCGTCACCTGAGTTTCGTCGACTACTCGGCCACCGCCGCACTGGATACGTTGCGTGAGCGCTACACCAGGGCGGGCAAACGGCTGCGGGTGCTGGGGCTGTCCGAGCGCTGCAAGAAACTGCTCAAGCGTGCCCGGGTGCAGCACGACTGACGGGATCGCTCCCACGCTCCGCGCTCGGCGTTGAAGGGACGCGGAGCGTCCCGGGCTGCGTTCCCACGCAGAGCGTGGGAACGATCAACCACCATAGAGTTTTGGCGTGTCGTGCATTTGTGGGAGCTGGCTTGCCAGCGATGACGGCTTGTCAGCCAATCTGACTTTGTTGGATGTACGCCAACCCTGTGGGAGCGAGCCTGCTCGCGAAGGCGGCCTTGAGTCATGCGGCGCCTTTGAAAACGCCTTCGCCGGCAAGCCTGGCTCCTACAAGGTTGATCGTTTTCCCACGCAGAGCGTGGGAACGATCAGGGCGATCAGTGGTGAAAGTTCGCTACCCTGATTTTCATTAATCGCGACATGACATATCTGTAAGCGACAGGTCTTGCCTCTGTACGAAAATTACTTTCATCTCGTTTGATAGTTGCGCCTCGAAATGTTTTAAGAGTTTCACAAAACATTCGACGTGACCCTTTCGAGGAGTACCGCATGACGCTGTCTTCCGGCTATTGGCTGCTGGTCTATGCCGCCATCGCAATCATTGCACTGATCGTTCTGATCGCCCGTTACCGGCTCAATCCGTTCATTGTCATTACCCTGATTTCCATTGGCCTGGCGCTGGTGGCGGGCATGCCGCCTTCCGGTGTGGTCGGGGCCTACGAGGCCGGGGTGGGCAAGACGCTGGGGCATATCGCGCTGGTGGTGGCGCTGGGCACCATGCTCGGCAAGATGATGGCCGAGTCCGGTGGCGCCGAGCAGGTGGCACGGACGTTGATCGACCGTTTCGGCGAGAAAAACGCGCATTGGGCGATGGTCTGCATTGCCTTCCTGGTGGGGCTGCCGCTGTTCTTCGAAGTCGGTTTCGTGTTGCTGGTGCCGATCGCCTTTACCGTGGCGCGCCGGGTCGGCGTGTCGATCCTGATGGTTGGCTTGCCAATGGTCGCCGGGCTCTCGGTGGTGCATGCGCTGGTGCCGCCACACCCGGCGGCGATGCTCGCTGTGCAGGCCTATCAGGCTTCGGTGGGGCAGACCTTGCTCTACGCCATTGCCATCGGCATTCCCACGGCGATCATCGCCGGTCCCCTGTACGCCAAATTCATCGTGCCGCGCATTCAATTGCCGGAGGAAAACCCGCTGGAGTGCCAGTTCCTCGACCGTGAACCGCGCGACAGCCTGCCGGGGTTCGGCCTCACCATGGCGACGATTCTGCTGCCGGTGGTGCTGATGCTGATCGGCGGTTGGGCCAACCTGATCTCTACTCCCGGCAGCGGCCTCAACCAGTTTTTGTTATTCATCGGCAACTCGGTGGTGGCGCTGCTGCTGGCGACTTTGTTGAGTTTCTGGACCCTGGGACTTGCCCAGGGCTTCAACCGCGAATCGATCCTCAAGTTCACCAACGAATGCCTGGCACCGACCGCCAGCATCACCTTGCTGGTGGGTGCCGGCGGCGGTCTGAACCGGATTCTGGTGGACGCCGGAGTGACCGATCAGATCGTCGGTCTGGCCCACGCCTTCCACCTGTCGCCATTGTTGATGGGCTGGCTGTTCGCCGCGCTGATGCGCATCGCCACCGGGTCCGCCACCGTGGCCATGACCACCGCGTCGGGCGTGGTCGCACCGGTGGCCATCGCCATGGGCTATCCGCACCCGGAACTGTTGGTGCTGGCGACCGGTGCAGGCTCGGTGATCTTTTCCCACGTCAACGACGGCGGCTTCTGGTTGATCAAGGAATACTTCAACATGACCGTCACCCAGACCTTCAAGACCTGGACCGTGCTCGAGACATTGATCTCGCTGGTCGCCTTCGGTCTGACCGTCGGTCTTTCTTACCTGATTTAACCGGAGCCGCCCGCCATGGACATCCTCTACCAGATCCGCGCCCGTCAGGATTCCTTCAGTGCCGGTGAAGGACGTATCGCCCGACTGATGCTCGACGACGTGGGGTTTGCCGCGTCCGCCAGCCTCGACGATCTGGCCCAGCGGGCGGAAGTGAGCACGGCCACGCTGTCACGGTTTGCCCGCACGGTGGGTTGTCGCGACCTGCGGGACCTGCGCTTGCAACTGGCCCAGGCCAGTGGCGTCGGCAGCCGTTTTCTCGACCCGGCGGGCACGCCCGAGCAATCGGCGTTTTACGGGCAGATCGTGGGCGATATCGAGTCGACCCTGCGTCAGCACCTGTCCGCTTTCGATGAGTCGCGCTTCGCCGATGCAGTGAAACTGCTGGGCAAGGCGCGGATGATTCACGCCTTTGGCATGGGCGGCTGCTCGACTCTGTGCAGCGATGAACTGCAAGTGCGGCTGGTGCGGCTCGGTTACCCGATTGCGGTGTGCCATGACGCCGTGATGATGCGTATCACCGCCGCCAGCCTCAACGCCGAGCAGGTGGTCATTGTTTGCTCGTTGACCGGAATGACGCCGGAGCTGCTTGAGACCGTAGAGCTGGCGCGCAACTACGGCGCCCGGATTCTGGCCATCACCCGCGGCGAATCGCCGCTGGCGCAATTGGCCGATGTTGTGTTGCCGCTGCAAATCGCCGAAACCTCGTTCATTTACAAACCCACGGCGGCGCGCTACGGCATGTTGCTCGCCATCGATGTGCTTGCCACCGAGCTGGCGCTGGCCAATCCTCAAGACAATCAAGAACGCCTGCGGCGGATCAAGCTCGCCCTGGACGAATACCGCGGCGGCGACGATCACTTGCCGCTGGGAGACTGACATGAAGTACGACACGCTGATTCGCAACGCCCTGGTCATCGACGGCAGCAACAGCCCCGGTTACCCCGCCGATGTGGCCATTCTCGACGGTCGCATCGAGCGCATCGGCGACCTGGGCGATGCCTGCGCCAGCGAAGAAATCGACGCGGCAGGCAAGGTGCTGGCGCCGGGGTTCATCGACGTGCACACCCACGACGATACGGTGGTGATCCGCCAGCCGCAGATGTTGCCCAAGCTCAGTCAGGGCGTGACCACGGTGATCGTCGGCAACTGCGGCATCAGTGCCTCGCCGGTGAGCCTGCGCGGTGATCCGCCGGATCCGATGAACCTGCTAGGCAATGTCGCCGCGTTTGTGTACCCGACATTCAGCGACTACCGAACCGCTGTCGAGGCGGCGAACACCACGTTGAATGTGGCGGCCTTGGTCGGCCATACCGCATTGCGCAGCAACCATCTCGACGACCTGTTTCGCACGGCCACGCCCGATGAGATTGCCGCCATGCGCAAACAGTTGCGCGAGAGCCTGGATGCCGGGGCGCTAGGTTTGTCTACGGGCCTGGCCTACGCCAGTGCCTTCTCGGCCTCCACCGACGAAGTCATGCAACTGACAGAAGAGCTGACGGCTTTCGGCGCGGTTTACACCACGCATCTGCGCAGTGAATTCGAACCCGTGCTGGAGGCCATGGACGAGGCTTTCCAGATCGGCCGCCATGCGCAGTCCCCAGTGATCATTTCTCACCTCAAATGTGCGGGCGCCGGCAATTGGGGGCGCAGTCCGCAACTGTTGGCCTCCCTGGAGCAGGCTGCCAAAAGCCATCCGGTGGGCTGCGACTGCTACCCGTACGCGGCGAGTTCGTCGACCCTGGACCTCAAGCAAGTCACCGATGCCCATCGCATCACCATCACCTGGTCCACACCGCATCCACAAATGGGCGGTCGCGATCTGATGGACATTGCCGCCGAATGGAACCTGTCGCTGCACGAAGCAGCCCGCCAACTGCAACCAGCGGGTGCGGTGTATTACGGGATGGACGAAGCCGACGTCAGGAGAATCCTTGCGCACCCGCTGTCGATGGTGGGCTCCGACGGTTTGCCCGAAGATCCGTTTCCTCATCCGCGCCTGTGGGGCGCATTCCCGCGGGTGCTCGGGCATTTCAGCCGTGATGTCGGCTTGTTTCCGCTACACACCGCCGTTCACAAGATGACCGGGCTGTCCGCGGCCCGATTCGGCTTGAAGGCACGGGGCGAAATCCGCGAGGGCCATTGGGCGGACCTGGTGTTGTTCGACCCGGCGACCATCCGCGACGTGGCGGACTTCAATGATCCGCAACGGGCGGCCGAGGGCATCGAAGGCGTGTGGGTCAATGGCGTGTTGAGTTATCGCGATTGCCAGGCAAACGGGCGCCGGGAAGGGCGGTTTCTGGCGCGGGAAGGCGACTTGCGCGAGGGTTTCAACTGAAGATTCGAGCAGTGCGTCACAGTGATGGCACATTGAGATTAAAGAATGCTATCACCGGGCCGATTTGTTGGTACAGCCCGGCTACACTCCGGGTTCTTTCTGTCTGGGAGCAACTTGATGAGCTTCGGCAAAACCACTCCGATCCTGCGGATCTTCGATGAAACCAAGGCCGTTGAGTTTTACGTCGACTTCCTGGGCTTCAAGATCGACTGGCAGCACCGCTTCGAAGACAACTTCCCGCTGTACCTGCAAGTCTCTCGTGGTGAGTGCGTTTTGCATCTGTCCGAACATCATGGCGACGCGACACCGGGTTCGGCGTTGCGCATCGAGACCGATGAACTGGAAGCCTTCCAGCAGCAGTTGCTGGCCCGGGAATACGGCTTCGCCCGCCCACAGATCCAGGCCATGCCATGGGGCAGCCAGGACATGACCGTGACCGATCCGTTTGGTAATCGGTTGGTGTTTACCAACGCCATCTGCGTCTGAGCTTTAGATCGCAATCGCGGGCAAGCCCGCTCCCACAAGGTTCAAGTTGAAACACAGATTGTGTGAACACCGAGAATCCCTGTGGGAGCTGGCTTGCCAGCGAAAGGGGCCTTACTGATGCTGAATCAATCCTTTTTAGAAAGGCATCAAGACAGTTGCTCCCACAGGGTTGCGCGTAGCCTGTAGGAGCGAGGCTTGCCCGCGAATGGATCTTTCATTCAACGATGACTGAACGTCATACCCGGAAGTGGCTCACCATCGTCTGCAACTGATTGCCCAAACGCGCCAATTCAACGCTGGATGCTGCGGTTTCGTCGCTGGCGGCGGCGGTCTGTTCGGACACATCGCGCACATTGATGATGCTGCGGCTGATTTCTTCGGCCACGGCGCTTTGCTGTTCGGCAGCGGCAGCGATCTGCTGGTTCATCGACTGGATGTTGGACACCGTGCGGGTGATGCTTTCCAGTGAGGCGCCGGCCTTGCGGGTCAGGGCCACGCTGCTGTCGGTCAGGCTGCGGCTGTTGTTCATCACGGCCGCCACTTGCTGTGTACCGTTTTGCAGACCGGCCACCAGGCCTTCGATCTCTTCGGTTGATTTCTGCGTGCGCTGGGCCAGGCCACGGACTTCGTCGGCCACCACGGCAAAACCCCGCCCGGCTTCACCGGCGCGAGCCGCTTCGATCGCCGCGTTGAGTGCCAGCAGGTTGGTCTGTTCGGCCACGGCCTTGATCACGTCCATGACGCTGCCGATCTTGTCGCTTTCCTGCTGCAACACACCCATGGCTTCGGTGGAACGTACCACCTCGCTGGCCAGGCGCTCGATCTGCGCGATGGCTTCGCCGACCACCTTGTCACCTTCGCGGGCTTCACCATCGGCCGCCGCGGCGGCTTGCGAGGCTTGCTCGGCGTTGCGGGCGACTTCCTGCACGGTGGCCGTCATCTCGTGCATGGCGGTGGCGACCTGATCGGTTTCCACCTTCTGGCTGTTGACCCCGGCGCTGGTTTGCTCGGTCACGGCCGACAGCTCTTCGGCAGCGCTGGCGATCTGGGTAACGCCGTCACGGATACCGCTGATCAAGTCGCGCAGCGTCGCGCCCATGCGCACGATGCCTTGCTGCAACACGCCCAGCTCATCGCGGCGCGTCACCTGAATGTTGTGCGACAGGTCGCCACTGGCGATGAGGTCAACCACAGCCAGGGTTTCACGCAACGGACGGGTGATCTGGCGTGTGATGACCACCGCGGCAATGATGCCCACCAGCAACGCCAGCAGCGTGCTGACCAGTTGCAGGGTTCGGGCGCTGGCGCTTTCGGCGTCACGGCGATCGAGCTGGATCTGATACAACGCATCGCTCTGGCTGACGATGGCGGCGCCCTGGTCAGTCATTTCCTTGCGCGCCTGCACCACATCGTTATTGGCGGCTTTGTAGGCCTGCAATGCACTGCGATAAGCGTCCAGCGCGGTTTCCAGCTGGCGCAGGGCATCGGGATGCACGTCGGCGAAATGGGCATTGAGGGATTTGACGCTGGCGATGGCGGCGTCCAGTTGGGCGACGGCTTTTTGCTCGGTCTCGGCGTTGGTGGTGGCGGTGTAGCCGCGCACTTCATAACGTGCCAGCAGGAAGGCTTCCCTGGCCGCAGTGATGGCCTGGAACTGCTCGAAGCGCTGCTCGCTCGGCGGCAGTTGTTGCACGCGGGTGTTGATGTCGTTGATCAGCGTGTTGGCGGTCTGTGCATTGGCCGTCATGACGTCGCGCGCACTGTTGCCGGCGCGGTAGGCCCCGCGCATTTTGTTCAGGGACGTCTTGTAGGCATCGATGACGGCGCCCTGTTCCCTGAGCAGCTTGAGGTTTTCCGGGCTCTTGAATTTGACCAGCAAGGCTTGCTGCTGAGCCGAGAACGCTTCAAGGGACGACTGCACGTTCTGGGCCGTGGCTTCGTCGCCGTTGGTCAGCATGTATTGCAGGCGCACTACACGCAGCTTGGTCAGGCCGGCATTGAGCTGGGTGATGTCGCTCATCCAGTTACTGCGGTCGATCAAGCTGCCGAGGCTGCTCCAGCCGGTCAGCGCCAGGACACAGGTCAGCGCCAGGACCAGGCCGAATCCCAGGCCCAGTTTCAGGTTCACGCTGATATTGCCGAACCATCTGTTCATCAAAATTCCTCCAGGAACGTGTTGCGTCGTGTTCGTCGATAGGCTGGAAGATTGTTGTTTTTGGCGCCAGCAAGGTGTGTAGAAGGCCTGTATCGGCCGCAAACACGAGAGCTGAAAGGATTTTGTTGAAACGAATCCACTTGAATGTGTTTCGGCTCTTGTCGAAACGACGGCAGGCAAATTCTTAAGCTTTTTTTCACAATCGTTTCACTAACTGCCCACGCCTGCCTCTTTACCCTCGTCGGATTAAATGAAGTGTCGCGTGCCGGCGAGGCGGCTTGATGTGGATCTGAGACTGAGTCTGTTCGGCATAAACCGCTCGATCAATCTGAGCCGTTATGCCCGTCATCACAAAAAGGCGCTGCTGCTGGTCTCGGCGTTGCTGGTGGTTCCTCTGGCGTTTTTTGCGCTGCGACCTGCGGCCGTGCCGGACCTGGCCCATGGCAACGTTGCCGGCGCGCGGGCGTTGAAGGCCGGTTGGGACAAGGGCGACATGATTGTGCTGGTGCGCCATGTCGAGCGCTGCGATCACTCCAGCGCCCCTTGCCTGGTCGGTGACGATGGCATTACCGATCGTTCGCGCAGTGTCGCGGTGGCGGTGGGTGCGCAATTCGAACAGATGGGCCTGGGCAAGGCCGACATCTACAACAGCCCCATGCTGCGAACTGCGCAGACGGCCGGGTTCATGTTCAACAAGGTCAGTGCCGGTGACGAGTGGCTGATCAACTGCAAGGGCACCATGTTGCGTGATGCCCTGTCGCACAAGGTTGCCGGGCGCAACCTGATCCTGGTGACCCACAGCGAATGCATGGATCAACTGGAAAAGGACCTCAATTTGTCGACTTCGACCCTGGGTTACGGTGCTTCGCTGTTCATCACGGCCGAACCGCAGCAGAAACCGCGCATGCTGGGCTTCATCGAAGCGTCCGATTGGCGTACCGTGACGACGAAATGAATTCACCTTCCAACTCGGCAAACAACATGCAGACGGCTTCCCCCTCGCGCTTTTACTGGCTGAACTTCGGTATTCCTCTGGCCTGTGCGGCCATCGTGTTCCTGATGTTCGACCTGACCCAGATCGACATCGCCTTCAACAACCTGTTTTTCGACCCGGTGACGCAGAGCTTCCCGCTGGACCAATCGCACCTGTTCGAAAAAATTACCCATAAATGGGCGCGGATCATTCCCAACTGGACTGCGGAGATTGCGCTGATAGGCGCCATTGCGTCGTTTATCTGGCCACGCCTGAACCCGCAAAAGCATTCGAAGATCATCGCGTTCCTGGAAAAAATCAAAGTCGCGCCGGTATTGCGATTTGCCGCCAAACACCGCCGGGACTTCCTCTTTGTGGTGTTCGCGTTCTCCATCACCACCGGCATGATCCACTACCTCAAGAGCCACACCAGTGTGTATTGCCCGATCGAGACCACCCAGTACGGTGGCAAGATCGAGCACAAGGAGTGGTACAAGAATTTCGACCTGCTCAATGACGCCGGTGAAGGTCGCTGCTGGCCGGGCGGCCATGCTTCCGGTGGTTTCACCATGCTGGCGCTGTACTTCGTGGCGCGGCGTTATCGCTGGCGCTATTCCAAGGCGCTGATGTACGGATCGCTGGCGCTTGGCTTCATCTACGGCACCACGCGGGTACTGCAGGGCTGGCACTACATGTCCCACACCTTCTGGGCCGGGATCGTGGTGTGGCTGACGTGTCTGCTGACGGCGCTGGCGTTCTACGGACGGGCGCGGCTAGACAAGCCGGTGCTGGGCAAGGATGAGGTGCCCGGGTTTGAGAATGAGCCCCAGGTAGCCGGTTGATATAGGTTTTTGAATATCGAAACCCGTAACTCGAGTAAGAGTTACGGGTTTTTTTTGCCTGTAGGAGCGAGGCTTGCCCGCGAAGACGGCCTGGTGTCGTGCGACAACCTGAAGCGCCTTCGCCGGCAAGCCTGGCTCCTACGGGTCGACGTTATCCAGCGCCCGATTCACCGCCAGTTCGGCCAGCATGACGATTTGTGCGATGGCCAGCGCGGTGTTGCGTTGCGGGCCGTCCAGGAACGTGGCGAAGTCGTTGAGCAGGACGTTGGCTGAGGCCAGTGACTCGCTGGCGTTGGCGAGTAGGGTTTCGGTGCCGATGCCGGGGAGGACCGTGAACAGGGTTGGCAGTTGGTAGGGCTTGGTTTCGCTGGGGGGATCAGGGATCAACTTATCCAAGGCAACTCTCCTTTGCGGTGGATACCTCCTCTCGCCGTTTCTCACGCGACATAAGGAGGCAGCTATGTGCGAGGTGAGAAACCGGTCATAGCCACCCGGCCAGACATAAGTCTGCCCGCACACAGCCGCCATTACGCATTTACCGACAGCGAATAAGCTGGCGGCAATTATGCGGATGCAGGCACTGAATGACTATTACTTGCCGGGTTCTCACACCCGATCACTGATTTTTTCAGTGACAACCCAAGACTAGGGAGCCAGTTTCCGAGCGACAACCTGAAAGTCCCGTGGGACCTTTCCTCAGGTTTTCATCGGGCGTAGGAAAGGTCGCAGGACCTCGCCCTCACTGCCCGACAAAGTAGTAATCCTGTTTGCCAACCTGCATTTTCCTCAGCACATGCAACGGTGGCGCCGGCTCGGTTTCGGCAGTCATCAGCGCGACGTGATGGGTCGAACTTCCCAGATACTCATGCAGCTGTGCCTCGGTCTCCAGTTGCTTGAGCAGGCTGTGGGTGTAGAACACGATGGCGCCATCGACCCGTTCGTTGCTCTGGTACAGGGCCACCTGTTGCCCGTCGGCTTGCAGGGACTGAACCTGTTCGGTCAGCGGCAGGAAGGACAGTTTGCGGTCGGCGTGGGGCATCAACCATTGCGCCGTCGCCAGGTAGCTGCCGACCGCCAGGGCCAGCGCAGCAATGACCCATTCACGACGATTTCGGGCCACACGTCCCCAAAGGGTCGAAGCGGTATCCTGGTTTTTCAGTCGTTCATACAAGACGTGTGCGTACTCGGCCGCGATCACGGCCGCCGCGGGCGTGATCGACATCAGGTACACGGTGCGCTTGCTTGAGGCCAGCGTCAGCAACACGAATTGCGCCAGTATCCACAGGCTGAAGAACAGCAGGTAACGATTGGCCGCCAGGCTTTTGCGAAAGTGCCACAGGCCCAGGTACACCAGAATGTTCCAGGGCAGAAACGCCTGGGGCAGTTTGGCCAGGTAGTAATAAAACGGCTCGTGGTGCCCGGCCTCGACGAATGAACCGCTGAAGCGTCCGACACTGTTGGTCAGCAGTATTTGTGTTACCGCCTCCAGGCCATCGCGCCGATACAGCAACGCCAGCCAGATCATCAACGGCACCAGGCCCGCCACAGTCAGCAGGGCAGGTCGCAGCCAGCGAGAAAGCTCCAGGCGCTTATCCATCAGGCTCTCGGCCAGCAGGAACGAGAAGATCACCACGCCCGGCATCGCCAGCCCCAACACGCCCTTGCTCAAGGTGGCGATGGCAATGCCCAGAATAAACAGCATGCCGTTGCCGACCGAGGCTTGCCGGTGACCGTGGAAAAAGGCCAGCAGCGCCATGCTGACGCCCAAAGCGAGCAGCGCGTCTTCCCCTACGCTGCGCACATTGATCCAGTAACTGGCCATGGTTGCCAGCAAGAGGGCGGCGGTCCAGGCGATGGTTTTTGGCCGGCCCAGGCGGCGCAGCATCGTGTACAGCAACATCACGCTGAACAGTCCCGCAAAGGCCGAGGCCAGGCGTACTGCCCATGGCGTGCTGCCGAAGGCACGGATTGCACCGGCATCGAGCCACAGGCTCAGGGGTGGTTTTTCCAGAAAGGGTTGGCCGAACAGGCGAGGGGTCACCCAGTCATTGTCCAGGTGCATTTCCATGGCAATGCCCGCGACCCGGGCTTCGGCGGAGCCCTGTAACTGGTGATTACCCAGGGCGAAAAAGAACAGCAGTGCAGCAAGCAGAAACAGTGAAGTGGCGGAGCGCGACATGGTGTGCGAGACCGAAGGAGTAGCGGAAACTCAAGGCTACTCGGGCAAAACTTAACAAAGCGTGAACGAGATGTGATCCCTGTGTGAGCTGCCGCGACCCGCGACGCAGTGGGGTTTCGCGGACCCTACTGACCAGCGCTGTCGGCACAGGATCCTGCCAGCGCCCGGGCGCCTGACGAGTCATTGTCCCAAGTGAATGAGCCTGTGCATGACGAGCAATCTGCAGGCAAAAAAAAGCCCGCGGGAGGGCGGGCAAACCGTAGTTTCTTGAATGAGCGAGGGAAATGTACAGGTTACTTCGCCAGGGTGTAGTGAAGAAAAGTTCATGTCGGGGGCGACCTGCGGCGCCCCTGTGATGGATGCGGTGTGCCTAAGGCGTATAGTCCGCGGCAAAATCCGCTTCGGACCGCGCATGCAGACGGCCCTTGCGGCAGGCCTGCTGGAAGCGTTCGAAGTCGCGTTCGTTTTGCCTGGCATAGGCCTTGGCATACTTGTAGAGCGCTTCGGCCAGCGCATCGCTCTTGCCGATGTAGCCACTGATCAGTGCGGCACACCCTGATGACTTGGCGTGAGCGTTGGCCAGCGCGCGACCGCAGACTCCGCCATAGGCGGTGAAGGTGTCGGCGTCGAAGGTTTCGATTTCGGCAGAGACTTTCATGTCCCGTAGTTGCCGTACATAAAAGTGCCGACCATTGGGGCCGGTGCCCCAACCGAGAAACAAGTCGCTGGCCGATTGCATCAGGCGCTGGCCCTCGACCACGCGTTGGCCCTCATGCTTGATCCGCGACTTGGCCTTGAAGTAGCTGGCGACCACCGAGCGGCGCGCTTCCTTGTATTGCAGAAACAGCGGGAAGCCTTGCTCGTCGGTCAGCAAGGCCACCAGGCAGCGGGTGCCGACGCTGCCGACGCCTACCACTTTGAAGGCCAGGTCCTGCACGCGAAAACGCGACAACAGTTCGCGGCGATCGGCCTGCAACGTCGAGCGGTATTCACGCATGAATTTGTCCAGATGCGTTTGCCAATCGGGAAGACGCAGCCAGTCATCATCGGCGTCCAGCAGCGTGGTGCTGCCGTGCAAATGAAAAATTTCCGGCAAGTCGTCGCGTATGACCAGGCGACCCTGGGCGTCACGCTCGCTGATTTTGGGCAGCAGCTCGGCGTGGGTGCGCCGTTCGGCTTTTTCGATGGCGCGCTCCACATGTTCGAGTGCGTTTTTACGCGCCTGCTCGCGCAGATCGTCGTAGGTAATGGATTCGTACCAGGTGTGCAGCGTGCTTTGTTCGGCACACTCCAGCATGGTCTGCTGGTAGGCGCGCACCACTTCATGGCAGACCGCTTCTTCCACCGAGTTGCCGTGGCGCAGGTCATGGGTCGCCACGACAAAACTCGCCACCAGGCGCTTGAGGTCCCACTCCCAGGGGCCTGGGTAGGTTTCGTCAAAATCGTTGACGCTGAACAGCAGGTTGCGTTCCGGCGTGGCAAAACCGCCAAAGTTCATCAGATGGCAGTCGCCGCAGATCGGCGATACCAGCCCCATGTTCGGCGAGTTCGCCAGGTCGTGTGCCTGCAACAGGGCATTGCCGCGGTAGAAGGTGAACGGCGACACCAGCATGCGCCCATAGCGCAACTCGACCAGTGACTTGACCCGCCCCTCGCTGGACGCCTTGATCAGAGGAACTGGATCGCGATTGACCTTGCCCGTGGATGCGTGGTCACCGCGAGAGCATTTCTTGCGTGCGTCTCTGCCTTGTTTGAAGCGATCTTTGAGGGTCGTCATGGATGGCTCGTTCGGCGAGTGGTGATGGGTGTTTACCGAATGAGTGTAGAAGGTGAGCGGACGTATTTCCGGGGCGGTTCATGTCCATGGGAGGTGTAAATGGGAAAGGCGCTCAGCCGACGGACGAACGCTGTAAAGCGCCGGCAGGTCCTTTGCCGATCCGGCCAGTGGCTATACTCATTGGGTTATGACAATCGCTTTCGACACTCCGGGAGAGCCGGATGGACCGATCGATCATGTTGTCCAGCGAGCAAGGGAAACCTGTGTGGGTGGTGCACACGTGCGGCATGGTTTTCAGTTTTTCCGATCAGCAATCCGCGACGTCCTTTGCGACCAAGCTGGAGGAAAGAGTGCGAGCACCCCATGCCCTGTCGCCGGAAATCTGCAAGCATTGGGCGGCCGAACAAGCGCGGATTTTGCGCGGCTGGTAGCCGAAAAAAACGCTCTTACAGCTCGTTCAAACTCACCACATGCTTGAAATGATGCGCCCAGAGTTTCACCCCCAACGCCCCCGACCCACCTTCAGGCTTTTCAGGTACTCGATCGTTTCGAGTGTGGGCGCGTAACTTCAAGGTATGAAGGCACCTACGAACCCCGGAGAAATTCAAACTCCAATAGTTTATTTGTGAAAAAAATCAATACCTGTATCAGGCTGTTTGCACGTTTATTGGTGTTTATTCAGTTGGCGTTCAGGGCGTTGGTGTAAGCAAATAGTTTAAATAAATAAGAGGTATTGCCTTTTGCAAATTTTTGCGTCTTCAGTCTGGATGGTCCGAAAAGCAAAATGCTAGCCTGCGCATTTTCAGGGGCGGCAGGATCACATGAAGAGGCTAAGGGAAGTAGCTGCAAGGAAACCATGCTCATTTATTTTTATTATGGCTTTTGTTGTGTTGGCTGTTTTGCAATACAAACCCGCCGTACTCAATTACACCACGCGCTTTGTCGATTTTGCCCAATATATGCTGCAGCATGGGGTGACGCTGTTTCCAATCGCTGAAGATCTGCAGCCATATCCCGATTACACGGTGCTCAACACACTCCTCGTGTATCTGGTGTCCTTGCCGTTTGGCCGTATATCCATCCTTTCGATGGGGTTGCCTTTTTGCGTTGCCGCCGCCTTGATGCTGGTATTTATTTACAAGTTGGGTGCATTGCATGAAAAGAAATGGGGCGCCTATGGTGTTGTGTTTGCGCTGTTCACCTGGTCATTCCTGGACGGCGTGAACTCCCTGGCGCTGGATATATACCCTGCGCTTATTACTGTGATGTGCTTTTACCTGGCCTATTCGGCAGAGATGCATAAACAGCGTTATCGGTTGTTATTGGTACTCGCGGGTCTGGCGCTGGGCTTTGCATTTCGTGGCCCTGTTGGCCTGATCGGCCCTGCCAGTGTCGTCGCGTCTTACTACCTGTTAAGCCGGCAGTGGCGCATGTTGGTGGTGTTCTCCTTGTCCGCAGGCCTGGTATTGGCCACAGGTCTTGCGGTGCTGACATGGGCTGCCTACGTGCAAGGTGGAGACGCTTTCCTGCAGGAAGTATTGATCATGCAAGGGTTGGGGCGATTTGCCAGTGCTCGTACGCCCCGTTATTACTTCTATTTCTCTGCAGGCTTGCTGACTTATGGCGTAACTGCTTTTTTCGCGTTGATCGTCATCATCAAGCAGTACAAACACTTTTTTGAGCGCTCGCCTGCTCCTGCCACGAACATGCTCCTGTACCTCACAGGTTGGCTCCTTGTGGTGATCGTACTGTTCACGATCCCAAGTACCAAGAAAGCTCGTTACATCCTTTCAATCACACCCGCTATTTCTTTATTGGCTGCCTACATATTCGTGGAGCGCAGCCATATTTTTGCAAGCGCCAGAGACAAGTTACTGAGATTTTGCTTGAATTTGCCGGAACTGGGACTGGGGATGTTACTGCTTGCCTTTACTTATAGTCTGTATGCGGCGACGCCACTTCGGCCGAACTATATCGGTACTTCTACGGCTTTGATTGCCCTTGTTGCCGTTCGGCCTTGGATGGAGTCGCGTTTCTGCACACATCCACATCGTGAGTTTGTGATTTTCTCTTTTGGTGCTGCCACCTTCCTTGTGTTGGATATGTTTTTCTTCAACGCTATTACCTATCATCGGGAATTAGCCATTGAGCCAACACCAAAATTTCTGCCTTACTGGTTTTGGTGAGGCGTGTGCTCAGAGGGGTATTTAGCTACAGCGACTTAAACTTTCGTTGGGTAACCAACAAGGCATAGCTGCCAAAGGCAGTCGCTGGTATTAGATAGAGTCTGGGGATTAACCGAGAGCCGAAGATCGCCACTGACCAGCATGATCCTGGATCCGGTGATGAAGTCGGAAAACGGGTTCACCAGCATCCGGATCAAGCCTCCGGTCAAGGTGATCAGAGAGCCGGGCTCACTGAATTTCAGGCACAAAAAAAGACGTCCGTGGACGTCTTTTTTTGATTGTTTGGTGGAGCCGGGGGGATTTGAACCCCCGTCCGCCAGTACTCCGCTGTCGGTACTACATGCGTAGCCGTGTCTATTGAGTTAACCCTCAGCGACCCGACGGGCAGGGTGCTTTGGGCGAGTTGTGTAAGTTTTAGCCGCTTCGTCCACAACGTACTGCACGGCGATTCTGTTCTGTATGACAATCATTTCGGGTTTACAGACATCCCCTGATGATTGCTGGACCCGAAGGTACCAGGAGGAAGGCTAGCGCCGCTTACGCAGCGAGAGCGTATTCCCCGTAGGTTTCGTCATTGGCAACTATAGGAAGTTGCAACAGTGGATTTACGAGTTCTGTTACCAACTCGGCATGCACCTAAAGTTTCGCAACCGGCGTCGAATCCTAAACGGCCCCGAACTCATTGCCCATGAATCTGTTGAGCAACAAGCCTGTGTAGTCTACGCCAATGTGGCCCGGAAGGCCAACCCGAAGGTTGGCCCCCGAGTCGTATCAACGGTTAGGGGCTCGAATGTTCATTTTTTGAATCATGCCGCCGGAAACCTCGATGCATTGCTTGAAGTCGCCGGATGCCTGGGCTGTCTTGGCTTTTTTCAGTGCGGCCTTGACGTTATTCAGGGTGCCCTTTGAGATGGCGGGGTCGCTGTTCACGAAGTCATTGATGGTTTGAATGTTACTGGTACAAAGATCACTGTCTGCCGCAAACACCGGCGAGGCCAACATTGCGGCAGCGACGAACAATCCAGCAATTGCAGTGTGCTTCATGAGTATCTCCTTTCGCATGAGGGCTCGGTGCTGCCGGTAGTGCGGGCTGCTGTCCGAGTTGGTTATAAGCCCCTTTCACGAGGCCTGGCTAAATGACTATAGCCGTCGGCGCGAATTCGGTTTTTTTTTCCGGATTCCGGGAGCTGCAGGAGCGAGCATGCTCCGGGCGGTGTTCCGACGATGTAAGCCGGAACACCGCAGGGTGCCAGGTCGCTAGCGCTATTGTTGACGACCATCGCGAGCTTGCTCGCTCCTACAGGTGCGAGGCAGGGTGACGCGGTCTACGAGGTAGACCAGGCCGTGGTAATCGATCCCGCCATGCTGGCTCAGGCCGATTTCACAGGTGCGGCTGGTGGAAATGCCTTCGCTGCAGTACTGCACGGCATCCTTGAGCGAGCGCAACGAATGAGCATTGAGCTCGGGGGTGGTGAAGCCCTTGTCACCGGCAAAACCGCAGCAGTGAATGCCTTCGGGGATGACGACATTCTTGCTGCACTTGCGCGCCAGATCGATCAACGCCTGGCTCTCTCCCAAGTGCTGGGTGCTGCAGGTGACATGCACTGCGATTGGCGCGTCTTGCGGTGTGAAATCCAGGCGATCCATCAAATGCGTGCGGATGAATCGCACCGGGTCGTACAGGTCAAGACGAACGTCGCCCAGGTCCTGGGTCAGGCGCAGGGTGCAGGGGCTGGTGTCGCAATAGATCGGATCGAGCCCGCCGCGGCTGGCGTGAAGCAGGGCGCTGATCAACTCCTGGCGCTTGTGTTCGGCCTGTTCGGTATAGCCCTTGGAGGCGAACGGCTGGCCGCAGCAGAGGTTATCCAGATTGTCCGGGAACACCACCTGGTAACCGGCCTTTTCCAGCAGGGCCCGGGTCTTGTCGTACAGCGACATCTGTTCCCTGTCGCCGGCGGCTGGCCCCATGGCGCGTGAAACGCAGGCGGCCAGGTACACCACGCGTGGACGTGCATCCGTCATCGCCGGACTGAAGCGTATCGCCTTTTCCGGTTGCGGCATGGCGTTGGTCCACTGTGGGATCTGCCCCTTGGAAAGTCGAGTCACCGTGGCAGAGAGTCTGCTCAGGCGAGGCGCCCCCAGCAGCATCCGCGCACCGTTGGCCACGTGCAGGGTGAAGCGGGCGCCTTGCATTGCCGTTGCGAAATTTCCCTCAAGCCAGTTGGCGGTTTTCGTGTGGGTGGCGTGCTGGGCGCGAAGCTTTTTCACCAGCTCGCCGGTATTGATTCCCACAGGGCAACGTTGTGCACAAAGACCGGTAGCGGCGCAGGTGTCGATACCCTGGTATTCGTAGGCAGCCTCCAGCTCCCGTGTGTCGACGCCGGCGCGTTTTTTCGCCTGGATGTCGCGCCAGATCACGATGCGCTGGCGTGGACTCAGGGTCAGTCCTTTGGAAGGACAAACCGGCTCGCAGAAACCGCATTCGATGCACTTATCCACAATCTCGTCGGCGGCGGGCAACGGCTTGAGGTGCTTGAGGTGGATTTGCGGATCCTGGCTGAGCACGACGTCCGGATTGAGAATGCCGTTGGGGTCGAGCAGGCGTTTGAGTTGCCACATCAACTGATAGGCATCGCTGCCCCATTCCAGTTCGACAAACGGCGCCATGTTGCGCCCGGTGCCGTGTTCGGCCTTGAGCGAGCCGCCGAACTCCACCGCGACCAGTTGCGCCACGTCGTCCATGAATGCCTGGTAGCGTGCAACTTCCTGCGCGTTGTTGAAGCCCTGGGTGAAGACGAAATGCAGATTGCCTTCCAGTGCATGGCCGAACAGGATGGCTTCGTCGTAGTGATGCTTGTCGAACAACTCGATCAAGCGGTTCACGCCGATGGCCAGTTGTCCAACCGGGAAGGTCACGTCTTCGATGATCACCGTGGTGCCGGTTTTGCGCACCGCACCGACGGCAGGGAAGGTGTCCTTGCGGATCGCCCAGAGTCGGGCGTTTTCCTGTGGGTCCTCAGTGAAATCGATCTGCTTCTCCACGGGGAACGACGCCAGCGACGCCATGATCTGCGCCAGTTGTTCCTGCAGCAATGTGGATGAAGCCGCGCGGGATTCGATCAGCAACGCGCAGGCATTGTTCGACAGGTGCTGTACGAAAGCGGGCATACCGGGTTTGCTCTGTACCGAGCGCAGGCTGCGCCGATCCAGCAGCTCCACGGCCGATACCGGTTGGCTTTTCAGGACGGTGACCGCGTTGCAGCAGGTCTCCACATCCGGGAATACGATCAGCGCCGAGGCTTTGTTCGGGTGGTCGATGACCGTGTCGTAGGTCACTGCACTGATGAAGCCGAGGGTGCCTTCGGAGCCCACCAGCAAGTGGCTCAAGATATCCACAGGCTCGTCGTAGTCCACCAGGGCGTTGAGTGACAGGCCGGTGGTATTTTTCAGACGGTATTTGTGACGGATCTTCGCAGCGAGTTCGGCGTTCGCCCGCGTCTCGCGCCCCAGTTCGGCCAGACGCTCCAGCAACGGTGCATGGCTTTGCCGAAACATCGCGACACTGGCGGCGTCTTCGGTGTCCAGGCAAGTGCCATCGGCCAGCACCAGGCGAATGCCGGCCAGGGTGTGATAGGTATTTTGCGCCGTGCCGCAGCACATGCCGCTGGCATTGTTGGCGACGATGCCACCGATTTTGCAGGCATTGATCGATGCCGGGTCCGGACCGATCTTGCGTCCGTACGGTGCCAGCCAGGCATTGGCCTGCGCGCCGATCACCCCCGGTTGCAGGCGGATTTGCGTGCCCTGGCCACGGATCTGGCGACCGTTCCAGTTATCCCCAAGGACAATCAGCACCGAATCGCTGATGGCCTGGCCGGACAGGCTGGTGCCGGCGGCGCGGAAGGTCACCGGGACCTGATCGCGTTGCGCCAGTTTCAGCAATGTCACCACTTCATCCTCGGACTCGACGCGGATCACCAGTTGCGGAATCAGGCGATAAAAACTGGCGTCGGTGCCAAAGGCCAGGGTCGACAGCGGGTCATCGAATCGACGATCCCGTGGAATCAGTTGCTGCGCATCGCGCAGGAAAGCGGCCGGTAGCGTCATTGGTCCCCCAGGATCAGCACCACCAAGTCTTTCGGGCCGTGGGCACCGTAAGCCAGGACTTGCTCGATGTCGGCGGTTTTCGACGGGCCGGAGATCAGCAACGCATTGGTCGGCATGCCCTGGGCCCATCCGAATTCCTGCTGGACCTGATAGAAGTTGTCGCGGATTTCGCTGGCCTTGAGCAGGGCGAAATGCACCGATGGCGCCAGGCTCATCAAACGCGGTTCTTCCCGCGTCGGCCAGAGAATCAGGCTACCCGTGGCAGCGATTGCTCCCAGGGTGCCCGTCAGGCTTGCCGGCGTGTCGTCGAACAACTCGGCTTTCCATTCTTCCACCGGGCGATCGTAGGCCTTGAGTGTCGGAAGGTTTGGATGTGCCGCCCAATGCTCGGTGATGCGCTGACCGTGAGCGGTCGTCGGCGCGATCAGCAGGCTCGGGAGTTGACGATCCTGCAGCAACTTCGCCAACAGGGCCGGCCAGTGTTCGGTTGAAGTCAGGTGGATTTCCGTGTGTACGGCTTCCATCAGCTTGCGCAGTTGCGGGATGCGTTGTTCCGCCGTGTAGGTGTAAGGGGCGGTCACCAGATCGACATTGAAGTTGTCAGCCAGCGGTGTGGTGCCAGTCAGACTCTTGCGCAACTTGCCGAGGATATTTTGCTTGGCGCTCATCAACGATCTCCCTGTTTGGCCAGATGCTCGCGAGCCATGTCATGCAGTGAACGGGCGGCCGGTTTCGGGGCGCTGTGGTTTTGTGTCCACGGGCCGACATTACTTGGCGTAAGGGCGCGCAGGCGCGTGGCGAGTAGGCCGAACACACGATACAGCGTCGGTGAACTGTTGAGTTTCGCCCAGGCGTTCCAGATAAACCGTTCCTTGCGCGAGTACTTGCTGCCCTGGCCGCGCATCACTTGATGCGGGGTATCCGGTGCCTTGACGTTTTCTTCGCGAAGCCGGCGCAACAGGGACGGAATCGGAATTTTTACCGGACACACTTCACCACAGGCTCCGCACAACGAAGAGGCGCTTGGGTGATCCGGGACTTTCGCCAGGCCGACCATGTGTGGCGTGATGATTTTTCCGATAGGCCCGGGGTACACCTCACCGTAGGCATGGCCGCCGATTCGGGTATAGACCGGGCAATGATTCATACAGGCGCCGCAGCGGATGCAGTTCAGCGTCTGTCGCAGTTCGCTGTCGGCAAAGGCCTGGCTGCGGCCGTTGTCCAGCAGCACCAGGTGCACTTCCTGGGGGCCGTCAAGCTCATGCGCCTTGCGCGGGCCTGAGATCATGTTGACGTAAGTGGTGATCGGGATACCCAGGGCCGAGCGGGTCAGCAGCGACAGCAGTGGCACCACGTCACGCAGGTTTTCCACGACCTTTTCGATGCCGGTAACGGCAATGTGCACGGGCGGCACCGTGGTCGTCATGCGGCCGTTGCCTTCGTTTTCCACCAGCAGCAGGGTACCGGTTTCAGCCACGGCGAAGTTGACGCCGGAGACACCGATGTCCGCTTCGATGAATTTCTGCCGCAGGACCCTGCGACCGATCTGAATGAGTTGGTCAACGTCCTTTGTGTATTCCACGCCGAGTTTGTCGTGGAACAAGGACGCGACCTGACCGGCGTTCTTGTGGATTGCCGGCATGATGATGTGTGAAGGCTTCTCGTGGTCGAGCTGGACGATGTATTCGCCCATGTCCGATTCCAGGCATTCAATGCCCTGTTCAGCGAGGACATGGTTCATTTCCATCTCTTCGCTGACCATCGATTTGCCCTTGATCACTTGCCGCCCCTCGTGAGCGCGGATGATCGAGAGGACGATGCCGTTGGCTTCGTCCACCGTTTCCGCCCAGTGCACTTTCACACCGTTGCGGGTCAGGTTCTGTTCAAGCTGCTCGAGCAGGTCGGGCAGCTTGGATAACGCGCGGGCACGGACAGCATTGCCCAGCGCGCGCAAATGTTCTCTTTCGTGGGCATCGCTGAACGCCGTTGCCCGTTTTGTCATCAGTGAATCCATGGCCTTGCGAAAGTTGTTTCGCAATTGCGCATCACCCAGGGCTTCGTGTGCTCGGGTGCGGAAATCTTCTTCTACGGCGACCGTAGGAATAATCTGGGCGGCGCTCATTGGCCACCTCCGGTACGCTGCCAAAGGAAGCTGGCCAGGTGTTGACCGCGCAGCGCTTCCTTCTGTTTCTCCAGCGCGCCATTGATGTTCATCAGGCAACCGCAGTCGGCACTCAGGACCCGGTGTGCACCGGACTCCTTCAGCGAGCGGGTCTTGTCAGCCACCATCGCTCCGGAGATGTCTGGCATACGGACGCTGAAAGTCCCGCCGAAGCCACAACACTCACTTTCGTGATCGTGATTGACCCGTTCCACATTGCTCAACTGCGCCAGCAGCTCGCGGCCATGCAAGTGGGTGTTCATTTCACGTCGTGCCGAACATGACGTGTGCAATGCCACTTTTACCGGTGCGCCGCTGTCCTTGAACTGCACCTTGCAGACAAACAACAGAAACTCGGCCAGTTCATAGGTTCTGGCAGCCAATGCCTGAACCTGTTTCAGTGTGTCCGGCTCATCCTTGAACAAGTCTGCATAGTGTTCGCGCAACATGCCGGCGCAGGAGCCCGAAGGCACGACCACCGGATAATCCCCGGCGAACAGCGCCAGTTGCGAGCGCGCCACGGCCCTGGCCTGTTCGGTGTAACCCGAGGTGTAGGCCGGTTGCCCGCAGCAGCTTTGCCCTTGCGGGTACTCGACCCGGATGCCTTCGCGCTCGAGCAAGTGGATCGCGTCCATTCCGGCTTCCGGGTAGAACAGATCCACCACGCAGGTTCCGAACAGGTACACCCGTTGCGGTTTTTCGCTGGGGTATTGCCGAGGCTCGGGCAGTGGCGGGGCGACTCGGGTCGCATTCGGCACGGCGTTGTAAAAAAGTTCGCTCATCAGGCGTGTCTCCGGGTGGTCCCGGTTATCCGTCCGTTGAGGCGGCTGAATATAAAGCGTGATTCTTTCAGCAGCCTTACAGACCGGGGTGTGAATAGCTGACGCCGGAGCGTGGTCCGGCGTCGGTTTTTTCCATGTATCTGGCCGGGCTTAGTGCACCAGCATGCCGGTGAACCAGTAGGCCTGAGCCAATGTGATCAGGCCGACGATGGTTGCAAAGAACAGGCTGTGCTTGAGCGTGAAGCGGAACAGATCCGACTCCTTGCCCACCAGGCCGGTTGCGGCGCAGGCGACGGCGATCGATTGCGGCGAGATCATCTTGCCGGTCACGCCGCCGCTGGTATTGGCCGCTACCAGCAAGGTGTCGTTGACGCCGATCTGGTGCGCGGTGGTCGCTTGCAGCGAACTGAACAGCGCGTTGGAAGAGGTGTCGGAACCTGTCAGGAAAACGCCCAGCCAGCCAAGGAACGGCGAGAAGAACGGGAACGCAGCGCCGGTGCCGGCCAGTACCAGAGCCATGGTCGAAGACATGCCCGAGTAGTTGGTGACGAAGGCGAAAGCCAGCACCATGCCAATGGACAGGATCGGCCAGCGCAGCTCGTAGAAAGTTTCTCGAAAAGTGGTCAGACCAGTTTTGATGTTGATCTTCAGGATCAGCATCGAGATCAACGCCGAGAAGAAAATCGCCGTACCGGTCGCGGAAACCGGATCAAGCTTGAATACAGCGGGAATGGCGGTTGGCGCGGCCACGATCGGTGCGGTTTTGATCACCAGCTGATCCAGGTGCGGGATGGCGAAGTTGAATACCCAGCTGTACATCGAGCCGCCGGCGGCAAACATCGCCTTGAACGGTTTGAGGGTCCAGATGGTGACCAGAACCGTCAAGATCAGGAACGGTGACCAAGCCTTGAAGATTTCCCCCAGGCTGTAAGGCGAAGCCAGGGTGCTGCGCTTCTGGCCGAAGCCGCCGACGCTTGTGGTTGCAACGGAGGCCGAGACGGCGCCGGCGATGTGCTGGCCGGCGGCGCGCTTGGGTTGCCAGACTTTCAGGAACAGGGTCAGGGAAACCAGGCTGACCAGGGCCGAAGTGATATCCGGCAGTTCCGGGCCGATGAAATTCGAGGTGAAGTACTGCGTGATGGCAAAGCTCAAGCCGGCCACCAGTGCGGCTGGCCAGGTTTCGCGAACACCGCGCAGGCCGTCCATCATGAACACCAGCCAGAACGGCACGAACAACGAAAGCAGTGGCAATTGGCGGCCGGCCATGGCGCCGATCTTCATCGCGTCGATGCCCGTTACCTGGCCTGCCACGATGATCGGAATGCCCAGGGCGCCGAAGGCAACCGGAGCCGTGTTCGCAATCAGGCACAAGCCGGCGGCGTACAGCGGATTGAAACCAAGGCCCACCAGCAGCGCGGCGGTAATGGCCACCGGCGCGCCGAAACCGGCTGCCCCTTCGAGGAAGGCGCCGAAGCAGAAACCGATCAGCAGCACTTGCAGACGCTGGTCGTCAGTGATCGACAGGACCGAGCTGCGGATCACTTCGAACTGGCCGCTCTTGACCGTCAGTTTGTAGAGAAACACCGCTGCCACGATGATCCAGGCGATGGGCCACAGGCCGTAGGCGAAGCCATATCCGGCGGCGGCGAATGCCATGTCGACCGGCATCTGAAAGGCAAAGATCGCCACGAGTATCGACAAGGCCAGGGTGATGCTGCCGGCGACGTGTCCCTTGAGGCGGAACACGGCCAGGGCCAGGAAGAAAAACACAATCGGGATGACGGCAGCGAGCGCGGATAAGCCAAGGCTGCCGAGTGGGCTGTAGAGCTGTTGCCAGGTTTGCATATGGGGTGGCCCCTAATTGTTGTTGGTCAGGCACTCATTTAGCGTGCTTGGATAATTGGTAATACCAATTTACAATCGCTGTCGGCTAGGGTAAAAGCCTTGTAGGCGGTGTGTCAATTTGCCGCCCTAAAACTTTTGTCGAATGAGGTCTTTGCCGCAGCGTTGAGGATGTCGCGGCAAATGCGTGCTGGCAGGTGCCGACATGCCGCGAATGGGCCAGAATAGAGGCCCGGCGAGCTGCCGGATCGTGGAGAAATCGAGTTATGGGGTTTGATCAGGTTCGTCAGCGCCGTTTGTCTGACGATATTGTCGAGCAGCTGGAAGGGATGATTCTCGAAGGCACGCTGAAGGCAGGCGAGCGTCTGCCGGCCGAACGTGCCTTGGCGGAGCAGTTCGGTGTTTCGCGCCCTTCATTGCGTGAAGCCATTCAGAAGCTGGTTGCCAAAGGTCTGCTGGTCAGTCGCCAGGGGGGTGGCAATTATGTGGTGGAATCCCTGGGCACGACATTCAGTGATCCGTTGCTGCTGCTACTGGAAAGCAATCCTGAGGCCCAGCGAGATTTGCTGGAGTTTCGCCATACCCTGGAAGCGTCCTGTGCTTATTACGCCGCGCTACGCGCCACGGATGTCGACCGCGAACGCCTGACCTCGGCTTTCAATGAGTTGCAGGACTGCTATTCGCGACACGATGAAGTCAGTCGAGCGGAAGAGGGGGCGGCGGACGCGAAGTTTCATCTGGCCATCGCCGAGGCCAGCCACAACGCGGTATTGCTGCACACCATTCGCGGCTTGTTCGATTTGCTCAAGCGTAACGTGGTGACCAACATTGGCGGCATGTACAAGCAGCGCACTGAAACCCGCGACATGTTGATCACTCAGCATCGGGAGTTGTACCTGGCGATTATCGAGGGCAGAGCGGAGCAGGCGCGGGAAGTCTCCAGTCGACACATTCTGTATGTGCAGGAAGTGTTGGAGGAGGTGCGTCAGGAAGTGCAGCGCGTGGCTCGGGCAGAGCGGCGTAAAGGGATGTAGTCAGAAGATTTTTTGGTACCGCATTCGCGGGCAAGCCTCGGTCCCGTGGGAGCGAGGCTTGCCCGCGAATGCGATCTCAGGCAGAAAAATTACTCTTCCTTGCCCTTGTTGCGTACCGCGCGCTGCAATTCGCGACCGGCATCGCGTTCGCGCTCGGTGTCGCGCTTGTCATATTCCTTCTTGCCCTTGCCCAGCGCGATTTCGCACTTGACCATATGCTTGCTCCAGTACCAGGACAGGCATACGCAGGCATAACCCTTTTGCTGTACGGCAGCCGACAGCTTGTCCAGCTCGCGCCGGTTGAGCAGCAGCTTGCGGGTGCGGACCGGGTCTGCAATGACGTGGGTGCTGGCAGTCGTCAGAGGCGTGATGTGGCTACCGAGCAGCCAGGCTTCGCCATCCTTGAGCAGTACATAACTGTCAACCAGTTGTAGCTTGCTTGCCCGCAGACTTTTTACTTCCCAGCCGGCCAGGACCAGACCAGCCTCGAACCGGTGTTCGATGAAGTAATCGTGTCGCGCCTTTTTGTTTTGCGCGATGGTCCCTGTTGGGTGTTTCTTCTGTTTAGCCATAGGGGCGGCATTATAGGGAGTTGCGCGCGAGTCGGCTACGGTGATGCTGCGTGCTTGAGCAGGTTGATTGAATCCCGGACAATGCGCGCTCTTTTTTTTGAACGCTTGGTCTTAATATCTATGTCGTCAGGCAAGGATTCGGTCCAATTGATGCGCTATGTGGCGCCCATCGGCATTCTCGTAGTGTTTGCCGCCCAGTTGTGGAAGTGAAGCTGACATGACGACACACATTTCACGTTCGGCCTTGCTGCCTTACCCGGCCAAAGCCCTGTATGACCTGGTCAACGACGTGGCGCGATATCCGGAGTTCCTGCCGTGGTGCTCATCGGCGCAAGTGCTGGAAAGCTCACCCGAAACCATGCGCGCCAGCGTCGGCGTGGCCAAGGGGGGGCTCAGCCAGCATTTCGTGACGCGTAATACCCTGGTTCCCGGCCAGTCGATTGAAATGAACCTGGAAGAAGGGCCATTCAATCAGTTGCATGGCATGTGGGTGTTCAAGCCGCTGGGCGAGAAGGCCTGCAAGATCAGCCTGGACCTGTCATTCGATTATGCAGGTCCCATTGTTCGCGCGACGCTGGGGCCATTGTTCAACCAGGCGGCCAATACGCTGGTGGATGCGTTCTGCCAGCGGGCCAAGCAAATACATGGTTGAGGTTGAGGTGGTGTATGCCGCCATCGATCGCCAGGTGCTTTTGTCGGTGACAGTGCCGTCGGGGACGAATATCCGCGCGGCGTTGTTGCAATCAGGTATCGGCCAGATATTTCCTGAACTGGATTTGGCCGGGTGCCCTGTCGGGATTTTCGGCAAGGTAATCGTCGATGCCGACAAGCGCTCGGTTCAGCCTGGCGATCGGATCGAGATTTACCGGCCGTTGGTGGCAGACCCGAAGGAGGTTCGTCGACTGCGTGCGGCAAAGGCGGCCGAGGCTAAAGCCAGAAATCAGTGAGTGGAGCGTCAGGCATAAAAAAACCCGGATATCCGGGTTTTTTTATGCGTCGCAAATTATTGCGGCGAGGTTTCCAGAGGCTCGGGTGTTGGGACTGGAACGGTTTCTACGCCGTCCACTTCCTTCTGGATCTGATCCAGCAACGAGCCAGGCTTGACTGGTTTTTCCGGTTTTGGCTTCTCGACTTTTTCTGCCGGTGCGGTGACGGTCGTTCCGCTGTCCTTGCCGAGAATGGCCTCGTCACGGCTCACGCCAGGCATGAAATCACCTGAGAGGCTGACAAGAGTCGACTGGCGGAAATATTCGACAAATTGCGGGTTTTCCCGCACCACGGCGCGGTAAGCGCTGACACCGTCTGCCGCCAATTCGTCCATCAAGTG
>NZ_JBNNVQ010000042.1:0-48572 GCF_050280625.1 Pseudomonas sp. NPDC089569 | reverse complement strand
GGTTAGCCTGGTACTCGCCGGTTGCGATTCGCAAACCAGCGTAGAGCTGAAAACCTGTAGTAGTTCATCATCGCCGCGTTGCCCTTGTAGACGTTCTGCGCGGTGAAATCGAGCATGTGGTCATGGAACCAGTGGGTACTCATGGTTTCGCGCCAGTCGCCGCGAATCTTGATGGTGCCGTGGTCGCACGTCTTGAGGCCCGGACTTCCATCGTTGGTCCACAGGGTTTCACCCGGCGCGCAAGGGAATGCCGCCCGAGGATCGCTTGCGGTGGTATTGATGGTGTCGTAGCCGGCCAACTGGATCGGCCAGCGATAGTCGTAGTACTGCCCCGGAAAGAAGAATGCGTTGGCATAGCCGTCGCTTTCCGCCGGCGCATGGCCGTTGTGCTCGTGGGTGGTGATGGTGTGCAAACCGAAGCCCATGTTGGCCGACGGGTCGATGGGCAGGCCGTTGTAGTGACGCATCAACACCGGTTGACCGTAGCGCACCATCAACAACTTGGGCGGGAAGGTGCCGTCGAACGTCCACAGCGAATTGTGGTTCTGTATCGGGAAGTTGGGGTGGAAACGTGGACCGACGCCTTTGGAGGTGCCGTCCGTTGCCGTTATGCCCGCCACGTTGTGGTACAGGCCGCCCGGGCCGAATTCGCCCACGGCATAGTGGTGCATCTGCACGTTGTCACGCACACCGCCATTGAGCCGGGCACCTGTCTGCACGGTCTTGTAGGCGTTTTGCGGATAGAACTCGTTCCAGCGCTGATGGGACCAGCCTTTTCCTGGTGGACGACCCTCGGCGGACGCGCCGATGTGCCGGTTGAGGAACTGTTCGATCTGCGCCTGCCAGGGGTTGCGATCGACCGTGTTGGAATACTGGCTGGGAAACGGCGTCAGCCCCGGTTGGCGCAAGAACTGATCGAGCGCTGCACTGGGCGGCGCGCTGCGGGCCACGCTGGTAGGGTCCTGTTGCGGCAACGGGCCGATGGCCGCCGCCGGAAACGGCAGCGGTGCTGGCGGTGTGGTGGGGTCGAGTTTTTCCGGTCCGAACTCCTCGAACAGCATCAGTTGCTGGGTAAAGGGCTGCGCACCGTACAGCGGGCTCGGCTTGCCATTGGTGGGGTAGTTGAAACTGGTTTGTGCGGCGGGTGGCAGTATGTTTTCCACCCGTGTGGTATCGCGTGTGCCTTTGACGCCGTCAGGCAAATCGAAGGAATCTTCGTTGGCCTCCGGCATGGTCAAAATGGCGTTCAGCGCCGCTGGTTCGTCAGCGGGCTCGTCCTGGTAAGCCGAAGGATCGGTAGGTTCTGGCTGTCGTTCGTCATCGATGGGGCTGGCGCGCAGTGTCGCTGTGCCCAGCGCCATCGTCAGCAGGACACCCAAGGGTGCTATCAGTCCTAACCGTTTGAAGTTGTACCGCGCTTTTCTGTCCATCACCAGCCGCCTCGTAGTCGTGAAGGGGGTGATGGTGGTTTTGCAAATCCCTCGCCAAATTTGTAACCGCTTTATACAAAAGTATTAACACCCACCAAAACAATGGCTTATCAACATCAATGTGCCATGACCGGGGAAAACGACTGGGGAATGACACCCGCTAACGGGGATAGTTCATCCCCATTTTCAGGGGACCAACATAAACGACAAACGGACACGGGTGCCCTCGCCTTCACGGCTGTCCAGTGCCACCGCACCGCCGAAACGCTCCATGATCCGTTTCACCAGCACCAGCCCGACACCGAGCCCGCCTTGCTTGGTGGTGAAGAAGGGACGGAAGGCCATGCGCCGCTGCTCCTCGCTCATGCCCTTGCCGGTGTCGCTGATCACCGCACTGATGCGCTGGGCGCCGTTGGGCTCCAGTGCAACGGTCAAGGTTCCGCCCTCGTCCATGGCTTCCAGTGCATTGGCCACCAGGCTGTTGAGGATTTGCGTCAACTGTATCGACTGACTCATGACCATCGGCGTCTCCTTGGGCTCGAAGACCACGCTGATCCCGGCCTTGGCGATTTGCAGCTCGAAGGCCATCAGGCTGTCATGCACTGCCGCCACCAGGTTGACCGATTCGGCCTCGTCGGTCAGAGGCCGCAACGATTGCAGCAACTCACGTACCCACTTCGACATGCGGTCGACCTGGCCGATGATGTCATTGATGTTCTTGTGTGCCGGGCCGTCGTCGAACTCCAGCGCCAGTTCGGCGCTTGAGCGAATGGTCGCCAGGGGATTGCGCAGGCTGTGGGCCACCGCCGACGACACTTCACCCAGGGCGACGAACGTTTCATTGGTGATCAGCTGCTTTTGCTGGTTCGCCAGCAGGATCGCCGCACGCCGCACGATCCAGTACAGCCCCAGGTAAATCAGCCCGCCGCCCAGGGCCGTGGCCAGCCAGATCAACACCAGGCCGCGCTCCATGCGATTGATCAGGTCTTGCGGCTCTTTATAGATCTCGACCATGGCCGTGACGTTTTTGCCGTCGGCGTCGAACAGCGGAATGTAGTTTTCTATGAAGATGTATTCCGGTGGCGTGACGAACTTCTGCTCCATCCGTGTCTTGTCCACATTGTGATAGCTGGCCGACACCGGGATCTTGTTGTTGAAGGCCTGGTCGAGGTCTTCGTCGGCGTGGATGGTCGTGCCCATCAGCGCCGGATTGGTCGACCAGATCACCATGCGATCGGGTGCATAGATGTTGGCCAGGATCACGTCCGGCAAGTGTTCGATGTGGTCGAGAAATTCGCCACGGGCGTTGGCGCGGGCCAGTGGATCGACGTCGTTAAATTCCCGGTCCTTGCGCGGATCGAGCAGCTCGCCCATGGTCCGCACATTGGGTATCGCCACGTGGCGCACCTCGGCGGCAGCAATCGCCTGAATGAACTGCGAGGTCAGCAACGCATCGCGTTGAATGCTTTCGGTAATCACGAACCTGGTCGACACCGCGCCGAGCGCCACCGCCACCGTGCCGATCACCGCCATGCTGATCAGCGAAAACCAGCGCAACAGGTTGAACGGTTGTTTGCGCGTGCTCAGGCGAATATCGCCCTTCTCTACCGGAAGTTTTTTTGCAAGCGTGATCATGTAAGCGTTCCCATACAATCCCTTAAGGTTTATAGCCCACCGCTGGCAGTTTGCCCGACTACGGGTCGATTTCCCCCCCACCTTCCCCCACCCCGCCCGCTTGCCCCACCTACCCCCAATCCTGGGGAAAAAGGCCCTATCCCGTTTTTGGGTGATGGCCAGCGGCCGCCTGGCAAACGCCTGTGGACCGGGCATTTGAGAAACATTTCCAATGATTGGCATGGGAGTTGCCGAAGACCTGCCAACTGACCCGCATCCCTAGGGGCAGGTACTTTGATAGAGGGAATACTCATGCACCCTTTACTGTCCAAAACCACGATCGCCCTGATCGTGAGTGCGCTGGCCCAAGGCGCTGCGCAGGCCGCGCTGTTTGCTGTAGACCCCGGCGCCTATGTGCCTGCCAACGGTAATTTCGCCGCCTGGTATCAAGACACCCACGGTCGTACCCTTGACTTGTGCCTGTCAAAGGCTGTCAGTTCCAGGGTTGCCGGCGCACCCGGCGCACCGGCCTACATGTGCCTTTTGAATCCGAGTCCCGGCATTTTCGATGACACTCTTGCCATTGCTTTCCCGGGCAATTTTCCCGATGAAGCGTTCTGGTTCACCGGCGACGGTTCCATCGTCGATGCCGCACGGGGCATCGACCTGACCTATGTCAGCGCCGTAGAAGCGGCCTTCAGCGGAGGCGATCCACTGGAAGGCGACCAAATCAGTTTCGCCCGGATCCGTATCCGGGTCGACGTCCCCACCGCCGGTACGTATGTCATCACCCACCCCTACGGCGTGGACGTATTCAACGTCGACACCCCCGGGCGCAAGGCGATCAACATGACCCGCGACATCGGCATTGGCGCGCCCAAAACCTATGACGGCGCGCTCAAAGGTGATGTCGGCCCATTCCTGCGCAGCCTCAACGGCCCTTACACCGAGACCAACCCGGCCAACGGTGCGGTCGAGCAATTCGTTGGCGATCCGAACCTGGAAGAAGCCTTCACCGGCAGTCCGTTCAACACCAATTTCATCCGTATCGAAGGCCCTGGCGGCATTGATCTGCGCACGACGGTGATGGCCATTTCCGGCAAGTTGTCGACGGTGGCACGCCCTACCCCGATCATCGCCGAGCGCAGCACTTACTCGCGCAAGGCCGGTTCAGGTGCACCTGTAGCCCAGCAGGACGTGTTCGTCATGGCCCCGCCGCCACCGGCCAGCGTGACCCTGACCAGCAACAGCCCGGTGTTGAACCTCAGCGAAGCGGACACCACCGGCCACTGGTACGCCCAGTCCGCCACCAACCCGACGTTGCCGAGCACCTTGCAGGTGACTGCCGACAACCACCTGGCCATCCCCACCAGCTCGCCGACCACGGTGCCTATGCCGCTGACCGACCTGGTGGTGATTTCCCAGGCTGAATACAACCTGCATACCGGGCAACTCACCGTCGTGGCCTCCACCAGTGATGAAACGTCGCCGCCCGTGCTCACCGTCACCTCCGGCACGGGTGTCGCCATCGGCGCCCTGAGCGGCGACGGCGCGGTGAAATCGCTGACGACCGGCATCTCGCCGATTCCACCGGCCAAGGTTCAGGTGACGTCATCCAATGGCGGCACCGACACCGAAGAAGTGGTCATTGTGCAATGAACGCACTCATGCCCAGATCCGCATCAGGAGGCACTATGAACAAGTGGCCACGCTTTGCGCTCAACGCGCTCGGGCTGACTATCTCGCTCTCCGGCAGTGCGTTCGCGCAACTCGCCGCCGTCGACACTGGCCCCTACACCTTTGCCACGGGGAAATTCCCCATGTGGTATCAAGACACCAACCTGCTCTCGCTGGAACTGTGCCAATCAAAGGCCACCAGTTCGCGGGTAGCTGGCGCTCCCGGCGCTCCCGCCTACATGTGCATCCTGAACCCGGAACCCGGGGTCTTCGACGACACCCAGCCGATCGTGTTCCCGGATAACTGGCCACCGGAAGCGTTCTGGTTCCTGGCTGAAACCAACATCCCCAACAACGCCGCCGGCTATGGCGTGGATGCCTACGTGGCCGGGATCGAGGCGGCTTTCGCTTCGGAAAACCCCATCGATGGCGATCAGCAGAGCTTCGCGCGGATTCGCATGCGGGTGAACATTCCCATCGCCGGGACCTACAAAATCACCCATCCGTATGGTGTGGAAACGGTGACCGTTACCACGCCAGGTCGTCGGGCGATCAACATCACCCGCGACGTCGGCATCGGCGCACCGGGCAATTTCAGCGGCGCACTCGCCGGCGCGGTCGGGCCATTCCTGCGCGCCAACGGTGGGCCTTACACCGAACTGAACCCGGACACCGGCGCCATCGATACCTTCATCGGCGACCCGAACGTCCCCGCTACGGTCACCGGCGGCCTCAACGGCAACAACCTCCTGATGATCGAGGGGCCGGCGGGGACCATCCAGACCAACCTCTTTACCGTCTCCGGCAAAATCCTCGACAGCCGCGCGCAAACGCCAGTGGAAATCGGCCGCGCCACTTACCGCCGTACCTCTTCGGGGCCAGGCACCAGCAGTACCCAGGTAGAGGTCTTCGGCAAAGCGGCCAATGGCTCCAGCGTGTGCTTCCGCGAATCGGTGGCACTGGTGCCCGGACCACCACCAACGCCTTGCCTGACCGCCATGGTTGGCGACCCCAATGGCCAGTACTTCGCCCAGCGCCTGGTCGGCGCCAACGTGCCACCCGTGGTGGTGGTTACCGCCTCGGATCCGACCAACGTCACCCGGCCAACGGCGGTGTCGAGCAAGGTCTCCGACGTGGTGAAAATCCAGACCGCTCGCTACAACTGGAGCAACCACAGCCTGCTGATCGAAGCCAGGTCCACCGATGAAGTAGTGGTACCGGACATGGTTGCCCAGGGCTTCGGCCGGCTGACCAAATCCGGCACGCTGCAGACCCTGACGGTTGCCGACCTGCCGCAGCCACCGGCCACCGTCACCATCAAGTCCGCCGCGGGCGGTAACGACACCGAAGCGGTCGTGGTCGTCGGCACCGCACCGGACACCGGTGAGAACCAGGCACCAATTGCCGTTGCCGACACCGGCAGCACCAGCTTCGGCGTGCCGATCACCCTCAACCTGCTGGCCAACGATCACGACCCGGACGGCAACACACCACTGACCATCACCGCGCTGACTCAACCGGCCACCGGCCAGGGCACCGTGGCGTTGAACGGGACCACTACCGTGGTCTACACCCCACCAGCGGTGGTCAACGCACCACTGACCACGACCTTCACTTACAAGGCGCAAGACGCCAAAGGCCTGGCCTCGACCACGGCAGCGACCGTGACCATCACCGTGGCACCCAACCAGGCGCCAACGGCCGTCGCCGATGCCGCCACGACCCTGGGTGTGGCCATCCCCATCAACGTGCTGGCCAACGACACCGATCCGGAAGGCAACGTGCCGCTCGCAGTCGCCAGCTTCACCCAACCACCGGCAGGTCGCGGCACCGTCAGCAGTAACGGCACGGTCCTGACCTACACCCCACCGGCCACCGTGACCACGGCCTTCACCACGACCTTCACCTACTTCGCCCGGGACAGCTTCGGCGCTGTGTCGACGTCGCCGGCCACGGTCACGGTGCAAGTCTCGCCACGGCCTGCCGCCGAAACCTTCACGGTGACCACGGCCACGGTGTCGGCCCGCTCCAACAACCGCTTCACCTGGGACTTTGCAGGGACCTCTTCGGTGACGACCGGCAACACCATCACCATCCAGGTCAGCACCCCGACCGGGCTGCAAACCCTGGGTACCACCACGGTACCGGCGACCGGTCGCTGGCGGCTGACGGTGAACAACACCACCACCGTGGTGCCTTCGGCCAACCCGACCGCCACCATCACCTCGTCCCAGGGCACCGTACGCACCGTGTCGGTGATCTCCAACTGAGCCGCCGCCCCATTGACTCGCCGAGTTGATGGGGCTGCCCTCAACCCAAAAGGACAACGCCATGAAAACGCCGACCGCCGCCCTGCTCTGCCTGCTCCTGCTTTGCAGCAGCGCAGGCGTGCGCGCCGACGATTTGATGGACAACGATGACCTGGCGCCCGGCGCCGATCTGGGTGAGCTGCCACCGCCGGTGGGCCAGCATGCCCTGATCGACCAGAACGGCCAGGCCAACATCGCACTAGTGCAACAGAACGGCCAGTCACTGCTCGGCCAGATCGTGCAGTCAGGCAGCAATCAGGAAGCCTACATCCTGCAACAAGGCACCGACCTGATGGCCTGGATCAACCAGCAAGGTTCCGGCAACGCCGCGTCAATCAACCAGAGCGGCAGCCACAACCGCGCGCAGATTACCCAGAACGGCAATAACAACGACGCCAGCATTGTCCAGGCAGGCTCGGGTCAAACAAGCTCCGTGACCCAGGCCGGCAACGGAATGAGCGTATCGGTTACCCAATATCGCTAAAGCACTGCACCACTTGGAGGTTCACCATGTTCAAACTGACGCCCATCACCGCCGCCATCCTGGTCGTGGTCAGTGCCCATGCATTGGCCAATGACAGCGAATCGACCCAAAGCCAGTACGGCACGGCCAACATTGCCGACGTGAAACAGACCGCGGCCCCATTCAGCACCGTCACTCAAACGCAATACGGCCAGGGCAACGACGCTGCCGCCGTGCAGGACACCGCCAGCACCACCATCACCCAGACCCAGTCCGGCGACTACAACGCAGGCTACGCCGAGCAACTGTTCGAAGAAGGCAGCACCATCACCCAGACCCAGAACGGCAGTATGAACACCGCCCACGCCAGCCAGTCGATCGGCGTCGGCGCCAGCGAAGCCCTGCAACATCAGGAAGGCACCGGCAACTTCTCGTTCGTCTACCAGGACAGTCAGGACGGCACCGCCGGCAAGACCTACCAATATGGCGACAACAACGAAGCCAACATCGAACAGATCCAGCTCGGCGTCGACAACCACGCCACGATCATCCAGTACGGCACCGCCAACTACGGCACGGCCGAGCAGATCAACCAGACAGGTGGCCAGATCAACATCAACCAGTCCGGCAGCACCAACTATGCCTACGGTGACCAGCGCGATGGCGAAGGCAGCCACCTGACCATCAACCAGTACGGCGACAACAACGGCAGCGAAGTCTGGCAGGACACGCAAGTCGCCAGCCAGGCCACCGTTAACCAGAACGGGATGAGCAACGAAACCATCATTGACCAGAGCTTCGGTGACCATAACGTCGCCACGGTGTTCCAGGCCGGCGACCTCAACGCCATCTACGCCGACCAGTTCGAATCCCTGGGCTCCACCGTCACGCTGAACCAGACCGGCACCGGCAACGTGCACTTCACCTACCAGACCGGCGACAGCCATGTACTGAACGCCACCTCCACAGGTAACGACAACAAGGTCTACGCCAGCAACTGGAAAGGCCCGCAAAAAGGCGGTCAGTTCGGCAGCAACCAAACCGCCAACGTCACCCAGAACGGCAACGGCAACACCGCCAACTTCACCCAGAACAACGTCGGCCATGTCATGACCACCAAGCAGACCGGCTACGGCAACAAAACCACCGTCACCCAGTCCGACAACTACAACGAGCTGTACTTCGACCAGAACGGCAGCGACAACATCCTCATCGCCGACCAGCGCGGCACCACCAACCTGGCCCAGGGCAGCAGCAACGGCAACGGCAACAGCACCGACTTCAAACAGGACGGTACTGGCAACCAGGCCTACACCGCACAGCTCTACGGCGACGACAACATGATCACCATCAAACAGGCCGACACCATGAACGTGGCCTACGTCACCCAGGGCGGTACCGGCAACATTGCCAACGTCGACCAGAGCGGCATGACCCAGACGGCCAGCATCCAACAGTTCGGCGACGCCAACCAGGCGACCGTCATGCAGAAATAATCGGGAGGCATGAAAAAGCCGCGGCCCTTGGGGAGGGTCGCGGTTTTTTTATGCGGGCACAGATCGTTCCCACGCTCTGCGTGGGAATGCCGCAACGGACGCTCCGCGTTCGGCTCTGGAGGGGACGCAGAGCGTCCCAGGTTGCATTCCCACGCAGAGCGTGGGAACGATCATCGAGGTGGCGACTGTACGCGGGTTAGCAGACCAGGAATCAAGGAACCCGGCGCACCGAAGTGCCCCACGCACAGCCACCATGACGCAGACCTGCCTGCACGACACACAGACTGTTCTAAAGGTGACACTGGCGAACCTTGAAATTGACTGGGCTGCTAAACCCGATCGCTGAATTGGCAGCGACCCGGTAACGATAGAGTCGGGGGTCCAAGGCGCACAAGCCGGCGGATTCTGGCGTAGTTGTAGGCCGCGACGCAAGGCGATGTAGCTTGCAGGAAAAAACGTTAAACGCCTTTAAACAACAGCCCCAAGCCACCACAGAACCCCTATGTGGGAGCGAGCCTGCTCGCGATGGCGTAGTGTCAGCCAACCTCAATGTTGAATGCGCAACCGTAATCGTCGGAACGCCGCCCGGAGCCGGCTCGCTCCCGCATCTTTGGGCGCAGACCCACATTGTAGGAGCCAGCGGTGCGGCGATCCGACTTGCCGGCGAAGACATATCTGGAGGCGCCTTCGCCGGCAAGCCGTGCTCCTACAGGGGAATGAGTACATCCGAAAAATCAGGTCGGCCGGTAGGCTGCCATCGCTGGCAAGCCAGCTCCCACATTTTTTGGGCGCAACCCCACATTGTAGGAGCCAGGCTTGCCGGCGAAGGCGTATCTGGAGGCGCCTTCGCCGGCAAGCCTGGCTCCTACAGTGGACCGAGTACATCCGCAAATTACGGGCCAGCTTCTAGGCCGCCATCGCGAGCAGGCTCGCTCCCACATTTGGATGGGGCACATCCGCAAAATGCGGGTCGGCTATCAGGCCGCCATCGCTGGCAAGCCAGCTCCCACACTGGACCGAGTACATTCGCGAAAATCAGGTCGGCTGTCAGGCCGCCTTCGCCGGCAAGTCGTGCTCCTGCAAAGGCCAGGGCCCGAAGGCCTCCCGCTCAATGGCCAGGCGCAGCATCCTCACCCTCGGGCACCACGCGATTCTGCGTCAGGTACCGATCCAGCGTCTCACCGCTGGCCGCCGAGTTATCCCCGGCCACCTGCCACAAGCGCCGCTCGATCCCCTGCGCCAGCAGATGCCCCACCGCCGCCTCGATGGCCGACAGCACACACAGTTGCGCCGGTTCGTTGGTGGTATAGCCGACCTCGGCTTCCAGCAGCTTCTTGAACTCGATGAACTTGAACACCCCGGCGCTGCGGCCCACAGAGTAGATGGTCTTGCTGGTCATCACGTTGGCCAGCACCTGACCGCTGCGTACATCCACCGCCCGCAGGTTCACGGTGACCTGGTCCACGCGGTACTCGCGGGAGATGTCGATGCCCAGGTAACGTGCCCCTTCCCCGCCGCTGCGCACGTTGGTGTCGTAGGCGATGATCCCGCCCTCGAGCATCATGTTCGCCGCTTGCAGCGGTGGCAGCTCACCCTGGATGTTCACCGGGGTATTGGGTTTCTTTTGCGAGGCGCGGATGATCTTGCGCTCGGTCAGAAGGTTCTGCAGCCCTTCGCGTTCGAGCACCACGAACCAGCCGCTGGCCTGCATGGCGTCCATCAGCATGCTCGCCGCGCCCTGGGTGACGCTGGTGGAGAAGGAGCTGGCCGGGGTCGGCTTGTACTGTCCGGTCTGGTCACGGAAGCCGTACACCACCGCCATCAACCGGCCCTTGGGTCGTGGCATGTTCAGCAAGTCGTAGTAGGTCGAGGCCCTGGGTGTCAGGGTCGGAATCGCGGTGTCCTGCTCGGCCGGCATCGGCTCGCGCAAACCGCAACCTTGCAATGTCGCCAACATCAGCCCTAGCGCAATTATTTTTTTCATGTCCTTGACTCCCCATCGACCCAAAACCCCATCAAGGAGTCAGGCCATTGACCTTGATTTCCGAAAGCTCACCACTCGCCCGGTCTGTCACTTGAATCGTCAATTGCCCTGAGTCGTCGACGACGTTGACGATAAAAGCATCGGTGGAAAGGCTTCCTGTGTTGCCCGTGTTGATGTTGTCCAGCAATTGCCCCAGCAATCTCGATTGCAGCTGACTGGTGAAGCGCTCCAGCGCCGAAGTCCCGGCTGCCGTTGTGCGGTTTTTCAAGTCGGGATCATCGAAGTCGTTCTGTGCCTGGGCATTGTTGAGCAACCAGGTGCCGTTCAACGGGTTGCCGCCGAACGATGGGTTGATGGGCGTGTAGACCAGCTCGGTGGCTTGCACCAACCCGCCGCCGACCAGGCCGAGCAGGCAAAACCCCGTGCACTGCAAGAACGTTTTCTTTTTCATAGTTCGTCCCTCTCAAGGTCCGTGGTGTCCTGCAGCAAGGTCTCCAGCTTGCGCTGGACAATTTGCCCGCGTACCCAGTCGGCGGCGTCGTAAGCCTCGTCCTTGAGTTCCACGGTGTTCGGCGGCAGGAAACGCCGATAAACCAAACGTTGCTGATATTCCACTGTGACCAGGCTGCCCCAGCGAGCCGAAGGTCGTTCGCGCACCACCAGGTTGAAATCCATGGGGCTGGTGGCGCGCAGCCGTTCACTGAACGAGTAGTAAAAGTCGTGGCCGATGTGCGAAATGGTGTCGTCGATGATGAAACCGAGCATTTCGTCCTCCTCTGCGGCCCAGGATGCAGAGGTGCTCAGCACCAGGATCAACGCCAGGCAGAAGCGGTTCATGGCTGCAACGCCTGCGGCAGTTGTGACTGGCCTTTGGGCGGGCCTGCCGGGCCATCGAGAAAGGCTTTTTCGGCAACGAACTGCCAGTCCTTGTAGCTGGCCATGCCGTTGAAGTCCGACCACTGGGCGGGGAAGTTCGCCTGTTTGAGCGGCTTGTCCGTGGACGGGCTGCTGACACCGCTGATACGTCCGTCGGTACCGCGCACCAGGAACCATTCACCGCCGCCGATCGGGTCCGGATACAGCTGGCGGATATGATGCTTGGCACTTGGAAAACGCTCGTCCTGCAACAGGTCGGCCAGCTCCTTGGGGTACTGGGCCAGGCCGGGCGAGCTGCGGTAGTAGCTGCGCAATGCCTGGGCGTACTGGGTGCCGACCCACAGCAGTTGGCGCTCGCGGTCACGGCGCGCGGCGGTGGCCCACAACTCGCCCGCGCTGGCCAGGCCCATGCCCATCACGATGATCAGAAACAGCACACCCAGGTAGGTGAAGCCGTCTTCGCCCGAGGGCTTACCACTCGGAATACAGGCTGCCATCATGCGCCCTCCCTGTGGCACCGCTTTTCACATCGGCCACCCCGCCGGCCACGCCCTCTGGGGGGGCCACCATGACCCAGCTGTCCTTGCGCTCGGCAATCGGGTCCATGGGCTGGTTGCGCAGGTAGCGCAGTTCGACCAGTTGTTCCAGTGAGTCGGGATAGCGCCCGGTGTCGCCGTAGTAGTGATCCAGCGCTTCGCGCATCGCCGACAGGCTCTGGCGCAACGTGGTCTCCTTGGAAGCCTCCAGGCTGTTGAAGTAGCGCGGCAAGGCGATGGTCATCAGGGTCGCGATGATTGCCATGACCACCATCAGTTCCAGCAGGGTAAACCCCTTTTCCCGGCGCATAGTCTCACCACTCCCGGTACGCGATGCCGTTGAGGCCTTTGCCGCGGGCCTTGGAGTAAACGTCGAAGACGTCCTCGCCCTCCCGCGGGTTTTCAGCCGAGCTGTCGTAGGAACGCAGGCCCCAGCCACCTTCGTCGTCACGCTTGACCGCCGCCAGCGGGTCATGGGGCACGCGCCGCAGGAAATAGAACTTGGCGCCCTTGGCACTGCGCACATCGCGCACGCCGTCGACCAGCACTTTCAGGTTCGGCGGGTAGCCGCTGCTGTCGAGCGTCTTCTCGATATAGCCGGCGTCGAAAGCGCGCTTGTAGGCATCGATGGCATCGCGGATCTGGTACAGCGCGGTGCGCAGTTCCTGCTCTTTGCCACGGCGCACCACGGTCTCGGTCAGCGGCGCGGCCATGCTGGCCAGCAGGCCGATCAGGGCCAGCGTCACCACGACTTCGATCAAGGTGAAACCGCGTTGCGAGGCGTTCATGATCAAGGCTTCCCGACAGTGATTTCGGTGGTCGTGCCGTTGGCGGCAACTGGCCGATTGGCGACAACCGGCGGATTGATGGGCTCGGGCTCCACTGCTCCGATCAATCGGCGGTCCGGCGCCTGGATGTGCATGCTGGTTTCGGTGCCGGTGGAGAACTCCATGTCCGATGGGCTCTGGTACGGCAGGTTGCGCACGATCCGCGGGGTGATCGACAGCACCAGCTCGGATTTGCTGACGTCGTCCTTGTTGCTGCCGAACAGGCGGCCCAGGCCGGGAATGTCGCCAAGGCCCGGGATCTTGTTGCCGCTGGCGCCGTGGTCGTTGCGCACCAGCCCTGCCAGGATCTGGGTTTCGCCATCATGCAGACGCAAGGTGGTCTGGGCGTTGCGGGTATCGACCTGGACCGGAATGGTGCCCTGAGCGGTCGGCTGCAGCGGCGTAGCGTTACTGACTTCCAGGGCGACCTTGATCGCCACTTCGTTGTTCAGGTGCACGGTGGGCTGCACCTCCAGTTTCAAACCGACATCCAGATAAGTCACGCTTTCGGTGATCACCGGTCCCTGGGTGGAAGGCACCGAGGTGGCGCTGATGATCGGTACGCGCTGACCGATGTGGATACGCGCCTGTTCGCGGTTGCTGACCCGGATGACGGGGCTGGCCAGGGTGTTGATGTCCTTGTCCTGGGCGTTGATCTTGGCCTGTGGCGAAGGGTTGATGGTGATGCGGCTGGAGTCGATGCCCTTGAGTTGATCGAGCAGCGTCACTGGCGAGCCATCACTGTTGACCACGCCGAAGGTATTGGGCCATTGCAGGCCGAGGTCGAGAATGCGCTGGCGGGCGACTTCCATCACTTCTACTTCCAGCACCACTTCAGGGTTGGACTGGTCTTGAGATTGCAGCAGTTTTTCGGCCATGCGCACGGCGTCGCCGGTGTCGCGCATGGTCAGGGTGTTGAGGCGCTCGTCGACAAACACGTCGCGGGTCTTGAGCATGGTCTTGATCATGTTCAGCGCGGTGTTGGCATCAATGCTGGTCAGGTAGAAGGTGCGCATCACCAGTTCCTGATAGTCCTTGAGCTTCTGCGGCGAGTCCGGGTAGATCAGCAAGGTGTTTTCGTTCACCACTTTCTGGTGCAACTGGTTCTGTTGCAGCAGCAATTCCACGGCGTCCTCGATGCGCACGTCACGCACGAAGATGGTGGCTTTCATGTCCGGGCGCAGATCCTTGTCGAAGATGAAGTTCAGGCCGGCCACCTGCGACAGCACTTCGAAGATGGTCTTGAGGTTGGCGTCGCGAAATTCCAGGGTCACCGGTTTGTCCAGGCGGGTACGCAACTGCGGATAAGGAATCACGTTGCGGCTCTGCACCAGGCGGATGTTGCCTTGCAGCTCCTGGGCGCCTTCGTTGTTCGGGTCCAGTTCGAGGATCTGCCGCACCTGGCGATCGGCACCGTTGATGTCACCGCGACGCAGGTCGCCGCGGGCCAGTTCGAGTTTTTCATCGAGGCTGCGCATGTGGTCGAGCTGGCGCAGCGCGTCCTGGGCGCGGCGGTTGTTCGGCTCGATATTCAGCACCCGGCCATAGGCCAGGCGGGCCGAAGGGAAATCGCGCTGGGTGCGAGCCATGTCGCCCTGGGTCAACAGGGCCGTTACCGCACGGGCACGCGTGCTGTTGAGCAAGATATGCAAATCGGTGTCGCGAGGGTTTTCCCGCAGGCCTTCCTGGATCCGGGACAGGCCGGCTTCGTACTGGCCTGATTCAATCAGGGTGGACGCTTCATCCTTGGCAATTTGCGCCGAAGTACACGCGGCCAGCCCTGCACAAATGCAAATGCTCAACAGCAAACGTGATGTGTTCATTGCGCGCTCCCCACAGACAACGTCTGGGACATATGCAGAGGCAGATAGACCAGGCTCAGCTCCATGTCGGAAATCCGCTCGATCTTCCAGGTTTCGTCGATGACATCCCCCTTGCGCACGACGTATATTTTTTCGCCGTTCTGCAAAAACACTTGCAGATCGGAACGGTCATCCATCCTGCCGATGAACTGGAACGGCATCGGAGGGACCGTGGGGGCTTGCACTACCGGTGTGACGTTGACCGCTTGTTCGGTGACGCTGGCCAGGGTCGGCGCCGCTTTCCAGCTGCGGGCGGCGAACAGATCGCCCGCCGGGCCCAGGTCCTTGATTGCCGCAGGTGCGGCACCGGCCTTGGTGGCCGGCAGCGTGCCGCTGCTCTTGTCTTTGGCGGGCGCGACCACGGCGACCGCTTCGGTGTCGGTGTCGTCGGCTTTTTTGAAGTATTCGGGCAACCAGGTCAGCGCCGCGGACACACCGAGGAACGCTACCCAACCCATGACACGTTTATTGTTCATCATGACCTCGACAGGTAAAGGGTCATGCGGATCCGGCCGTTGAGGTCGGTGTCGGCGATCTTCTTGCGCTGCAACTCCACGTCCTCCAGCACCACCGCCGGCAACTGGCCGAGCAAGGCGTGCAGGAAGCGCCGCAGTTGCGGGTAGCTGCCGCGCACCGGCAGCAGAATCTGATAGCGGGCCAGGTGCGTCTTGGGATCGATGCCCAGCGAATATTCGCCCCGGGCCAGGGTGATGCGTTCCTGGGCGGCCAGTGCGTAGATCTTGTCGATGGCCACCGTGGCCTGGGGCTGGGCCGGCAGTTTGCTGCGGAAGTCGTCGAGCTGACGCTGTGGCACCACCGGAGGTGCCACCGTGCCGTCTTCGACCTTGGCCAGGTACTCGCTGGCTTCGCGGGTCTGCTGGCTCAGTTGCTGCAGCGATTGCCAGTCCGGCAACAGCCCGACCAGGCCATAGCTCAGCGCCAGCACCAGCAGGGCCACCCCTGCCAGGCCGGGCACGCCCAGGCTTTGCAGGTATTCGCGCACGATCAATTTAGGGATTTGCATCGCCGATCTCCCAGGTAGCCGACAGGTTGAACTGCACCGGGTGTTCCGGCACGTTGGCGACGATTTCGTGACTGAGCAGCGAGACGTCGGACAGCTCGTCGGTGGCCTCCAGACGACGGTGGAAGTCGAGCATGGCGTCCAGGTCCCGCGCCTCGGCCGTGATGCGCACCTGGCCCTTGCGTGCATCGGGGGTCAGGGACAGCAGCGCAATGTTGTCGCGCGGCATGGCTTCGAGGGTGGCGAACAGGCGCTCCCACGGACGGCGCAGTTGCTGCGAGACCTTGCGCATTTCGGCCAGGTTCTGTGCCTGCTCGCGGGTTTGCGCCGGCGTCAGGCTGACCTTGACGCCGCTGTCGCCGGTGAGCACTCGCTGAGTGGTTTGCAGATGACCTTGCTGCAGTTCGGCCTCGTCACTGAGGTGCTGTGCAAGTGCGATGCAGGTCAGCGCCAGTACCACGCCACCGGCCAGCAGGCTCCAGCCCAGTGGCGTGGAGCGGCGGCGTGGCTGAAAGTCGAGCATCAGGGCGCGCATGTCAGGCCACCGCCCGGGACATGACGTACAGGCAATCGTGTACGGCTGTCCGGTCCTCTTCGAGGGTCCTCAGGTGCACACCCGGCACGTCGGGGTGCGATTCGATGCGCGCCGGGGCGTGCAGGTAAACATTGAGCGGCCGCTCGCTGGTGGAAGCCTGCAACTGGCATTCGCGGCCGATCAGCGCGGTCAGTGCGGCATCGCTGTCACTGCCGCCCACAGAACGCACGGTGGTCCAGCGCCCCTGCCGCGCCACCAGCAACACGCTGCGTACCGGTTCGGCAACCACGAACAGGAAATCCCCGGCGTCGAAACTCTTGTCGAAATGATTGAACGCAGTCATCAGGTACGGCTGCACCGAGCGCAGGCGCAGTCCGCGACCGCTGGCCACCGCCCGCAGGCGTTCGAGCAGATCCTGTGGCAGAGCCGTGGCGACCCGGTCGTAGCCGGCCGGTTCGGCCGAGAGCACCAGGCTCCAGGGCTGGTTCGGAGCACCGTACAGGTCTTCGAAGCACAGCTGGGCGAAGCCCTGCAATTCGTCGGGGCTGCTGATCTGGTCGCTCCAGGGCACCAGGCAAAAACGGCTGAAGTGGCCGGAGATCACCACGGTCAACTCCGAGCCGGCGCGGGCATGTTCGCCCAGCAGGCGATCGAGGGTTTCCAGGGCCACGGTCCAGGCCAGAAAGCCTTCATCGATGAAGCCGACGCTGCCCAGCCACAGGGTTTGACTGCCCTGGCGCTGGCCGAGGCCGACACCACTGGCGCCGAGGACGGCGACATAACGCTCACGAGATAAAAGTGACACGATTGATCTCCTCGAGAGTGGTCCGGCCTTGTTGCACCAGTTCCAGCGCGGATTCGCGCAGCAGGCGCAAGCCACGTTTGCAGGCGTGGGCCTTGATTTTCGAAATCGGATGGCGCTCGACGATCATTTGCCGCAGCTCGTCGTCCAGATGAAGCAGTTCGGCGATGGCGCTGCGCCCGCGGTAACCGGTGCCGCGGCACAGGCCGCAGCCCTTGCCATGGACGAAGTGGTAGTGCGCGACCTGATGCGGATCGAGCCCCGAGGTTTCCAGCTCTTCTTCGCTCGGGGTGTAGGGCGTGCTGCAACCGCTGCACACCAGGCGGATCAGGCGCTGGGCCAGTACCGCATTGAGCGCGGACACCAGGCTGTAGGGATCGATTTCCATCTGGGTGAAACGGCCGATCACATCGAACACGTTGTTGGCGTGGATGGTGGTGAACACCAGGTGGCCGGTGAGTGCCGATTGCACGGCAATCTGTGCGGTGTCGGGGTCGCGGATTTCACCCACCATGATTTTGTCGGGGTCATGGCGCAGGATCGAGCGCAGGCCACGGGCGAAGGTCAGGCCTTTCTTCTCATTGACTGGAATTTGCAGCACGCCGGGCAGTTGATATTCGACCGGGTCTTCGATGGTGATGATCTTGTCCACGCCGTGGTTGATCTCGGTGATCATCGCGTACAGCGTGGTGGTCTTGCCGCTGCCGGTGGGGCCGGTGACCAGCACCATGCCGTAGGGTTCGGCGGCCAGGCGCCGCAACTGGCGCAGGGTTTCCTCTTCGAACCCCAGGGCCTGCAACTGCACGCCACAGACCTTGTCGGCCAGGTCCTGCTTGTCGAGCACCCGCAGCACCGCGTCTTCGCCGAAAATGCTCGGCATGATCGATACCCGAAAGTCGATCTGCCGGCCGCTGATGCCGATCTTGAAGCGACCGTCCTGGGGCACGCGCTTCTCGCCGATGTCCAGTTCGGCCATGACCTTGACCCGCGAAATCACCTGTTCGGCGAACTCGTTGCCCTGGATTTTGCTGATGTTGTTGAGCACGCCGTCGATGCGGTACTTGATCACCAGGCCACTGCCGGTGGTGCCCAGGTGAATATCGCTGGCATGCATTTTCAGGGCGTCGTACAGGGTCGAGTTGACCAGTTTGACCACCACGCTCGAGTCTTCGCTGATGCTGGTCAGCGACAGGCTTTGCAGGGTGTCGGATTCGGTATTGGCGTCGGACTGGGCGTTGAGCGACTCGACCGCGTGGAAGCTCTCTTCGTGGCGCGCCAGGTAGGCCTTGAGGTCGTCGGCATGCACCAGGTACAACGGCGCGCCGTGCAGGCAATCGTCGATCCAGGACAGTCGCGCCGTGTCGAAGGGGTCGGCAAACACGCCGATGACCGCGTCGCCGTGACGCAGCAGGATGAATTCACGCTTGAGGCATTGGGCCAGGGTGACCCGGTCGAATACCGGAGTGGCCTGGAACAGGCTGTCGGTGTCGAGCACCGGATAATGCAGGGTGGCGCCCAGGCACTGGATAAAGGGCATCGGGGCCAGTTCGCACAGTTCCCCCAGGGCTTGCAGGACCCGCTCGCCGGAGGTGGCGGCCAGGGAACGCGCCTGGGCTAATTGCTCACTGGAAAACCGGGTGGGAACACAGTCAAGCGGCGCTGCATCGACGACAAGGGATAGACGGTCCATGGCTTGCTCTCCAACGCCCGGGGCTTTGAGCCCTGTCGGCGCGGCGAGCAATTGCGGCGGGTGCCGGAACGTCTTGTCGCGCCATTACTCCCCGGTGAGCAATTGTTCGTCGTCTGGCGCTTTGGAGGCCGAACTTCGCCGGCGATCCGCAAGCACCCAACTACCGTCGTACAACTGCAGCGGGAAACTTTCGGTCCTGCTCTGGCGTCGCTCGACAAAACCTTCGGAACTGTTCACACCTGCTTTGGGTTCGCGCTGCATCCCCAGAAGGTCACACACTGCACGGGCCAGTTCCGCCATCGGAAACGGTTTGAACAGGATATGGCTGACTCCCAGTTGCCGGGCCCTTTCGCAGACTTCTGCGGTGGGGTGCCCTGTGATCAGCACAAAATGACACTTCCTGTTCTGGCGGACGGCATCGAGCACCTGAAAGCCTTCCATATCGGGCAAGCGGTAATCGAACACCATCACGTCGGGTGAAAAACTTTCGGCTTCGCCGATCGCTGTTTCACCGTTGTGAGCAATCCGGACTTCCAGCGCTTGCGCCTGCAGGTAACCCTGAAGGTTTTCCGCCAGCAGCTGTTCGTCTTCGACAACCAGTACTTTGTTTAACAAGGTGGACTCCTTGAAACCGCAGGTCCGAATACCGAGCCTGATGGAGTGCGCGCCTTACTACCTCTAACGCACACTTCATGCCAGGCTGAGCGCCGGTCGTTTTAATGCTTCATGTCCTTGAATTTAAAAACAATGCCTTTTCGTCCACATGCTGCCTCCCCCAAAATCGGGGAAAGTGGAACGGATTTGCATTGAAGCTTTCCCCCACTGTTGGGGAATCGCTCAATCGTCGGCAATCCGTTCGATCCTATTGCTGGAACGCAGTTGAGCCAGCGCCTGCAGACGAGCCTGAACCTGTTTCTGTCGGGCAAGGTACGCCCGAACCATCTCAAGTCCCTGATCCTCTGTGACATCGGCTGCCTCCATTCGGTTCTGCAAGTAAATCAAATGCCATCCCACCGCCGTGCGCACCGGCTCGCTGACCGCCCCCGGCGCCAGGGCAAAGGCCGCCGCATCGAACTCCGGCAGCATGCGCCCCCGTGGAAAGTAGCCCAGATCGCCGCCTTCGCTGGCCGACGCATCTTCGGAGCCGCTACGGGCCACGCTGGCAAAGTCGGCACCGTTAATGATGCGCGAACGCATTTCTTCCAATCGTAGTCTCGCGGATGTAACAGTGGAAGCCTCCGCACCCTGAGGCACCTTGATCAGGATATGCCTGACCTGAATCTGTTCGGGACGGTTCATTTCGGCGCGGTGCTCTTCGAAAAAGGCCCGGACCTGTTTTTCGTCCGGCTCGCCGACCTGGGTGAGTTCGGCGAACACCTGCCGGGCCGCCAGGTCACGGCGGGTGTACTCGATGTAACCGGCCTCGTCGAAACCGGCGTCTTCCAGGCGCCGGGCGAAAGCCTGCGCGCCGCCCATGGCCTGGCGGGTCTGATCCACCTGGCTTTGCACCGTGTCATCGCTGATCACTACCCCACGCCGGACGGCCTCCTGCCACAGCAGCTCCTTGTCGATCAGGGCGTCCAGCGCCGCCTTGCGCAACTGTTTGTAGGCGCTGGGGCTGCGGATGCTGGCAACCGCCCGGCCCTGATCCTCCAGGTATTCGGCGAAATAGCGCTCAAGACGCAGTTGGGAGATGTCCTGGCCGTTGACCCGCGCCGCCACGGGTCCATTGCTGCAGAACGCCACGGGTACCCACAAGGTCAACAGCATCAGCACCGTGTTGAGTCTCATCTTCAGCCTCCGCTCAGGGCATGGCGGTAATGGGTTTATAGGGTGCCACCAGGTAAAAGCGCTGGTCGGGCAAATCGACCGTCACCACGTGAGCCCCACTGAGGCCCAGGCGACGACCCGGGCCGAAGCTGATCAACGGGGTCAGGCCGGTATCGAAGTCATGCAGGCCCTCCAGGGCATTGACCAGTTTTTCGCGGCTGGCGTCCCGACCGGCCTGCTTCATGCCTTCGCTGAGCAGCATCATCGAACTGAACGCACCGACCTGCAGAACCGCGTGCTCGCCACCAAGGCGCTGGCGTTCACGCAACTGGGTCAGGGCCAGACGCCCGGCCAGCGTCCAGTCGCTGGGCACGAACGGATAGGCCAGGAACACCCGCCGGGAAAATCCGCTGGGCACCTGGAACAGATCCCCCGCCACCTGATTCGAGGCGGCAAACAGATACGGCACCTGCCCTGCCGTTTGCAAACGCTCGGCCAGTCGGCTGAAGCCGTTGCTGCTGCCCAGGTAGAACACCGAGCGCGAGCCCAAAGGCAACTCGTCCTGCGCCGATTGATAGGTTTGCAGGCGTACCTGCTTCCAGGCGTTGTCTTGCAGGTAGCGCGCGAGTTTCTCCGCGGCCAGCCGCTGGCCGGGCTCGTCGGGGTAGGCGATCAGGGTCGGTCCCGGCAGGACCCGCAGGCTGGTGGCGGCGTAGTCGGCCAGGGCGATCATCTGCTCGGGCAACCCCGGCAGCGGCTCGAAAATCTGCCGACTGAGCTGGGCGCTGCCCTGCAACGACAGCGGGCCGATCAAGGGCACGCCGGCCTGCTCAAGGCGTGACGCCAGCAACCCGTCGATGGCCGGTGCCAGCGGTGCGATCAGGGCGAACACTTGCTCCTGTTCGATCAGCTGGTTCAACGCCCGCTCGGCACTGGCGCGGTCCGGCCCCGGGTCGAGGATGGTCAGGCGCAGTTGCCGACCATGAATGCCGCCCGCCTCGTTGATCCGTGCCACACAGCCTCTGAGCACTGCCGCCACCGTCATGCCCTCTTCTCTCAACACGCCGCTGCCCGGCAACAGGGTGCCCAGGTGCAACGTATCGGGGGTGAGGCCCGGATCGCGATCATCGGCCAGGCGCTTGAGGTAGGCGGTGAGGTTGCGCTGATCGTTCATCGACAGCACGAAGCGCGGCATCGCCGAATCGAGCCGATTGTTGCCCGGGTCGCGCCCCTCCTGCACCGCCCGGGCAAACGTCGCCTCGGTATAGGCCGGGTAGGTGCGCCCGTTGATCTGCTGCTGGCCGTAGGTGCTGGTCAGACGGGACCAGGTCAGGTCCGGTGGTCGCACCCCGCCCTCGGGGCGCCCCAGGCCATCGGCACCGTGACAATTGGCACAGGGCAGGCTGCTGGCCGGCAGCAGCGTATCCGCAGCGCCGATGCGCGCCATGATCGACTCACCGCTGGCCGACACGCCCTCGCGGTACAGCCGCTTACCGGCACTTTCGCTGGGGGTCAGGCTCAGCGCCTGGGCCGTGAAGCTTGTGGCACCCAGGATAAGCAGGCCGAGGATAAGGGCGTTTTTCATGGTGCAGTCTCAGCGCCCGGCCACAGGCATTGTCAGCAACTGCAAGCGCTGGGCAATGGCGGCGGCCGGGGCATCGGGACGGATTTTGCTCCAGCGTTTGTTGGCCACATCCCCGACAATCAGCTGGGTCGAATGTTGCTCGGGAGTGGGCACGATCTGGCCGATACGACCCAGGACCAGATCCATTTGTGCCTTGTCGCCGGTAAGAAAAAGCCAGTGCGGGCCATCGACGCCCTGCTTCAAGGTGTAAGCCTTGAGGACCGCCGGCGTGTCGCGCAGCGGATCACTGGTAAGGGAAATAAAGGTCACGCCATCCGCCTTGTCGCCCAGAACCTCGCGCACTTGCTTGAGTTTTTGGGTGATCAACGGGCAGGCATCGGTACAACTGGTGAAAATCACATTGAGCAACACCACGCGGTTTTGCAGCGCATCACTGTAGAAACGCAGGGTGTTGCCGTTCTGGTCCTGCAACGGGGTATCGGTGAACCAGGTTCTGGCATCGTGGGTGCCGCCTGCCGGCTGCGCCGCGACTGCCGACTCCGCAGCAGGTGCTCCTTGCTCATGGCCCTCATGGGCAAACGCCACCGCACTGAAAATGCAGAAGCAGATGCTCAGGGCGATCCAGTCGATGGCTCTCATGGCTGTTGCTCCATGGCGATGGCGGTGTGCTTGGCGTGGGCGTTGCGCTGGCCGCTGAGCTTCTCGACTTCACGGCTGAGCACCGCCGGGTCGGTGAAACCGTAGTAGCGTGTCCAGTGGCGACTGTTGCCGTCACCGACCAGGATCAGCGGCTGGTGATTCTTGAAGTCGCCGCTGAAGCTGCCGAGGCCCTTGAGGGTTTCGTTGACCGATTGCGGGGAACCGGTGAGCCAGCTCCAGCCCGGACCGTTCTGGAAGGTACGGGCATAGTCGTTCAGGCGCTTGGCGTCATCGCGTTGCGGGTCGATGCTGATCGACACCAGTTGCACCTCGTTGCCCACCCGCGCGCCCAGCTGTTTCTGCACCTTGCCCATGATCGACGAGACCACCGGGCAGACCGTGGTGCAACTGGTGTAGATGAAGCTCATGACCACGATCTTGTTGGCCACCAGGTCTTTTTCCAGGCGCACGGTCTTGCCGTTCTGGTCCACCAGCGCCACGTCGGCGAACTTGACCTGGGTACTCTCGGAGCTCGCGCCCTTGGCTGGCATATGCCCGGCATGTTCATCCGCCGAGTGAGCCAGCGCCTGGCCGACGCCAACGGCCAGCAGGCAGAGTGTCAGCAGTCCACGATGTGCGAATCGGTTCATGTCGATGTCCTCTCAAGGGGCTTCGCCGGGCAGTACCCGGACGCTGGCAAATGTCTGGTCGTCGAACGTCGCGCCCAGGGACGCCGCACGCACGTGCAGGTACCAGGCGCCTTTCTGGTCGAGGGTCAGCGGGGCCTCGTACACGCCATTGCCGACCTCCCGCGCGGCGACTTCCTGAGGCCTGGAGGTGGGTGCCAGGAAGTAACGCACCTGAACGTCCTTGACCCCGCTGCGCTGCTGCTTCTGCTTGCCCTGCACAATGCGAAAGCGCACCACGTAGGGACTGCCCAGGGCGGCGGTGGACGTGTCGAGCATGAACTCCACTTTTGGCGTGCCGAGCGGTTGCGCAGCGCTGGTGTTGGCTTCAACCAGGGTGCTGAAGCAATGGATGATGTTCGGCTGGTTGAGCAGGAACGCCACGTCAAAGCGCCCGGCCGGCGGCAGTTTGATCCGCGCGCTGTACAACCCCGGCTCGACTTCGCGCAGGCTGCGGTCGATCACCAGCGCCGCCCGCGCCACCTGCCCCCGGTTGGGGTAGCCGGACATCGGCGCGTTCATGCCTTCGGCGTAGAAGTAGGTGGTGTTGTCCACCGGGTTGACCACAAACACCGCGTTGTCGTCGCGCGATACCGCCAGGCTCGACGCCAGCGGCAGGTCACCGGCCAGCCTGGGTGGCTGCGGCCCGGCTTCGAACCCCTGGCTGATGGGCGTGCGCCCCTCGCCCAGCGACGACAGGTTGATCATCGTCACCTTGGGCGATGCCAACCCGCGCACATAGGCATAGGCCTTGGTGAACACCACTTGATAAGGCTCGGTGGATACGTCCAGCTCATGGATCAGCGAGTCGGTGGCCGCGTCGATCACCGCTGCCTGGTTCTCCAGGGTATTGAGCACGATGCCGAAACGGCCGTCGGCGCTGAAACCCATCGGGCCGAGCCCCTGTTTCATTTTGATCACCCGCCGCACCGACTGGCTGGCGGCGTCGACCACGGTCACCGTGCCGTCCTTGCCGTCAGCCACATACACCGCCCCGGACAGCGGCGAGTACGCCACCGACAGCGGGTGCGAGCCGGTCTTGAGCTGTTTGATCAGGGTCAGGCTGGCGATATCGATGATGCTCAGGGTGCCGTCGTCGCGGTTGCTGACAAAGGCAAAACGGCTGTCCTTGCTGAAGGCGATTTCGTGGTGGCCGCCACCGGTGGCCAGGTGCTTGAGGGTTTTGAAGCTGCGGGTATCGATCACCGTGACCCCGGACTGCTCGGTCGCTTTGGCGTTGTTGCCGACCCACAACAGGCGTTCGTCCGGTTGCAGCGCAACGCGTACCGGGTTGCTGCCGGCCGCTACCGAATCGAGCAGTTTGAATTGTTCGGTGTCGATCACCGCGACCTCATTGGCCGTTGGCATCGACACGAATACGCGTTTGTTGTCGCGCGGGGTGACCCAGTCCATCGGTGCCTGCTTGATATCGATCCGGGCCATGGTGCTGGTGATTCCCCCCACCGACACTGAGGGATCGACCACCGAAACGCTGGCATCGCGGTTCATCACCAGCACGAAGTAACTGTTGAGATCGAGCAGCGGCCGCGCGCCGATGTTCGACTTGAGGAAAACCCCCACCCGCGCCTTGCAGCTCTGTTCGCGGCCCTGGGCCTTGTCGGCAGCCAGGGTTTCGGGGTCCAGCCAGGCGCCGGGGGCGACACCCGACAGCGGCTGGCCCGAGGCCTTGTCGGTGACGCGGAACTGCACATCGGCGAACTCGCCTTCACGCAACACGCCGTCGCCGGACAGCGGTTTGACCTCCAGGACCACCGACACACCATCGCGCTCAAGGGTCTGTCCGCTCCAGGTGTCGGGCATTGCAATCTCGCTGAGCATGTCCGGTGGCGACGTGCGCCAGACACCCAGCCAGATCAGCGCCACACCAAGAACCAGTGCGCACGTGGCAATTTTGATGGTCCTGTTCATTCCACATCTCCCCTTCAGATCTCTGCCTGCCTCACTTCCCACAGCAATACGGCCCTTGTGGGAGCGAGCCTGCTCGCGATTGAAGCCACCTCGGTCTTTCGTGGTGTTGGCAATGACGCCATCGCGAGCAGGCTCGCTCCCACAGGTGTTGCGTTGTTACGGTGCCGGTGCGGGCTCCGGTTCATTGGTCACCCGCAGCAGCCCCCACAACCCGGCGGTATTACCGAAAGAGGCGTTGTCGCGGTACAGGTAGTCCCCTGGTATCGCATTGCTGCCACCGGCACTTGGGTGCATGAAGCTGAAGTGCGCCGCCGGCAGTACGCTCTCGCGCGCGCCGATGTACATCGACATCGGGTTGAGCCCGAAGCGCACCGAGCCAACGCCCGGCGTACCCAGCGGATAGCCACCCACATCGCTTTTTTCCGACTGGAACGGGTTGACCGACCAGACGTGCCCATCGAGCTGGAAGGTCGAGCCGCGACTGCCGCCCGAAGGCATCAGGATGTGGGTACGGAATGGCTGCCCCGGTTTGACGTAGAACACCGGCGTTTGCGGATCGCCGCCCACCAGCGCATTGCTGTAGGCCATGTGCGCGTTCGGCACGTTGCCGTAGGTGCCAGGGCTGCCGGCATGACCGAACGGTGCATCCGGGGCCAGACCGAAGCGGAACCACATCGGTTCGATCCTGTAGTTGATGGCCATGCTGGCGTTGTCCTTCGGATCGTTCGGCACACCGTTACCTTCCGAGGCGATGCCTTCCACCGGCCGACCATTGGCCCAACGCGTGTTCAAGGCGCGCTGCCAGACCATCGCAAAGTCGCGGTAAGTCGGCTGGCCGGGCGCCGTGACCGTGGCCGAGGCGCGCTTGGCATCCTCCACCCAGGTGGCGCCGATCGGCAGGATGCTCATCGCGCCACCCAGGCCTTTTTGCGGCTGCTTGATCACGTCCGCCGGGGTGATGTTCAACCCACCAAACTCCACCGCCGTGGCGTTGATGTTGTCGACGTTGCGACCCAGTTGAGTAATCGGCTTGCCCTCACGTTCCAGGTGTCCGGCGTAGTACTGGTAGGTACGGGTCGGATACTCGCCGGTGTTGCCCACGCGTGGCGGTACGGTCTGTATCGGGTTGGCGCCGACATTGGTGCCGTCGGATTTGGTGATGTCATACGACAGCAGCTGCGCGTGCAGGCCGACATGGCTCGATGGCCGCAACAGGTTGTTGTTGAAGGTTGTGGAACCCATGCCATCGTTGCGGTCACGCTTGGCCAGACCTTGCAGGATGGCGGTCTGGGCCAGGTCCGGCATCACGCTCGGCAGGCGGTTTTCCAGGGTGATGTTGATGCAATCACCGGCTGCCGCACGCAGTACCAGCGGTTCGACAGGCACGCCGGGTTTGAGCTTGCCGGTAGTGGGGTCGAGGTCGGCCTTGCGCACATACAGGATGGCCGTCGGGTCATGCAGCGGCCCGCTTTGCCCGCCGATGGTGAAGGTCTCGCCATCTTCGGGATCGGTCACAGTCACCTGTGGGATGTTCACCGGCCGCGAATTGAGCACCAGGGTGCCGCCTGCCGGCTTCAACGGCCCGCCGACATGCTGCCCGATACTTTCGGCGTCGCCGATGGACAGCCCCAACGGATTGCCGAGGATGTCGTTGGCCAACGCCGCGACCACTTCATAATTGCGTTGCACGGTAGGCCTGGTGCCAATGCCGTTGGGGTTGGCGCCAATCCGCGGACAGATGCCGTCAAATGCAACGGTGTTGCGCATGCCGGTCGGTTTCGGATTGTTCGGCAAGGCGAACAGGTCGTTGCGCTGCGCGGTGTAGTTGCGCATCACGCCCCAGATGCCGTTCCAGTATCCCTCGATGGACGCGTCCATGGTGTAGAGGTAGTCACCGGTAGTGGCTGCCGCACTGGAGATCATCGACACCGGCGCGTTGAATCCCATCTGTTCGGAGATCCCCACCATTTGTGAAGCACGCCAGCCGGAGTTGGAGCTGTTGCCGAAGCCGGAGCCGCTTTGCAGCCACTTCACACCATGCAGGGTGACGTTGTGCTCCTCTTCGTGACCACCGGCATGCACCCGCAGCCGCACGTTGTCGCCGGTGTAGGTACGCAGCATCGGGGTGAACGGATCCCCCGGTTCCGCGCCGCCCTTGTTGATGTGTGGCGGGAACAGCGTGGTGCCGCCCGTGGGGCCGGTGGCCGCGGTGATCAGGTTCGGCGCCAGGTTCATCGCCGGGATCGCACGGTCGGTACGGCTTTGCATGGCGTACGCCAGGTCCCCGCCCAGGCCGTCGGCCTGCATGCCGCGCTTGCCGTCCGGGCCGACCTTGTTCGGGTCGAACACCCTCAGGGCCAGCGGTTCGTTGCGATAGTTGACGACGAACATGCCTGGGTCATCCACCGAAATCGCTTGCGGACAAGGACGGCTCGGGCAACCCGGTTTGACACCGCCGCGCAATTCCACCACCGCTTCGAGCAACTGGCTGGTGTTGTCACGTACCGGCGGGTTGATCGCATAGCGGAAGCTGTCGGCGGTGGCCGGAAAGGCTTGCGGGTCCGGCACGCCGTTGGGGCCTGCGCCGACATACACGCCGGCTTCATAGGCGTGCTGGAAGTCGCTGTATTCGAGGAAGAACTCGCGGAAGCTGTCGTTCTTGCCGTCGTTGTCCAGGTCACCGGTGGAAATCACCGCTTGCCAGGATGTCGGCCCGCCGTCCTGCCGCGCGCCGCTGTACAGCGGTTCGCCGGTTTCGGCATGGAACCAGGTGGAACCGGCCGGTTCGGCCAGCACGGTGGCGTACAGCCCGATCTGCTGGTGAGTCGATGGGCCGAGATGGTCGTGGGTGAAAATGGTGCCCAACCCGCGGTCGACACCATTGGTGTTCACCACCGGATCGACGAACCAGCGCTGCATGGCGGTACGCGCGCCGACCCAATCGGCCCGGCCAAACTGGCCAAAATACGGATGGTTTTTGGCCTTCGGACAGGCCGGGGTGCCGTCACGCGGGTCGGTACCTTCGCACTGGTTGAACTCGCGAATGGCGTGGATACGTTCTTGTACGGCGCCTGGGGAGAGCACGCCATCTTCGTAGTTCCAGCCGTTGGCCGAGCCGTCCGCCGCCGTCAGGTCCCATTTGGGCAGATGGATGTGCTGGCCGATTACATCGGTCGGTGTACGCACCTGATAGTCGTCCATCTCATAGACGGCCGGCACCAGGTTGGTTTGCTGGTACTGCACGCAATCGAAGGTGTTCATGCGCATCACCAGCGGCTCTGGTGGACGCTGTTTGGTGATCACCGGCCAGGCGTCTTCCCACAGTGCCAGGATGCGCGCTTGCGGGAAGTGGTAGCCAACCTTGTTGTACACCGCGTCGAACTGGATGTTCGCCGCCTTGTAGACTCGAGGGCGGTCGGCGGTAAAGGTCGAGGAACCGATAAACGACATACCGTCCAGACGCTCGCCACTGGCGAACTCACCTGTGCCGGCGCTGCTGGTCAGGCGTTTTTGCCGGTCATCCATGCAGGGTTCGTAGTACGGCGCACCGGCCACCGGCAAGGCGCCGTTGGTGCGGAAGTTGCGCGCCACGATCTGGTTGCCCGGCAGCAGGGCATAGCTGGGGTGATCTTTTTTGGCGTGGAATGCCATGGCCGCCTGTTCGACTTCGGTGCCCTCTTCCGGTAGATAAAGCGGTTTGGCGCGCTTCACTTCCTTGGAGAAGTCCAGCGAGGTCGTCACTGTGTGTGCCTCGCCGCCGGCGGAAAAGCCGTCCAGGGAATGCCGTCCCAGACCGCCGTCCCAGCCACCGGACTGATTCGGATCGAGGTTGGCCCACAAGGCCTTGCCCGAAGCTTTCAAGCTTTGCGCCGTGGCAGCGTCGAGCATGTCCAGCGGCGGAGTCGGTGGGCGCTGGCCAACCGAGCTTTCCATGCCGCCGATCCAGAACGGATATCCGGGGTTTTTCAGGGTGCCATCGGCATTGCGGTTGGCCTGGCTGCGATCGATCAGCGCCAATGAGCCGATGGCCTGGGAGCCACCGCTGCCACTGTGGTGCTCGCCGTCATCGTCACCCTCTTCTTCATCATCGTCGTTTGCAGCCACCTGAGTTTCGCCGATTTTCGGAATGACCACCACTTTGCCCGGCATCGGCGGCATGGCTTTGCCTGGCAGCGGAACAACAGCCGGAATCGGTGTACCGGCGACAATCTCGCCATCGGGCAAGGCCCGGGCATCGGCGGCCGGCTTACCGTTGCGCAAAGCAAAAGGTTCGCGATGGAAACCGTCGCTGCCTTGTTGCGACACCTCAAGCCGGGTGCCTTCTTCGAACACGTCATGCACGCGCCACATGGCCCACATGCCCTGGGCAAAGTGCGGGTAGAAGTGACAGTGATAAATCGCATCGCCTGCTACCCGGTTGCGGTTGCCCGAACCGCCGTTGGCGATTTCATAGGTGTAACCGGCTCCCGGACCTATGCCCTGGGCATCCACATAGTCGGAGTTATCGTCATTGGGGTTGAACAGCCATTGATGGCCGTGCAGGTGGAAGATGTGATGCTCGTAACCATTGTGGGTGTTGCGGAATTTGACGAAGTCACCGATGTAGCTGTGGGCGACGTTCGACGGTTCCGACGGATAAAGCGCTGCGGTGGCCTTGACCCCGACCTGATCGGCCCTCGGCACCTGCCCGGGCGCGATGCCTTCGAGTCCGGCGTTGGCGGGCACGTCCACCAGCATCGCCACGTCGCCGACGGTGTGGGCACTGAGGAAGAACTCCTCATAGGCACAGGACAGGCAATCGTGCATCGGTCCGACACCCAGGCGGTTGGCCACTACTTCGGCGCCCATGCCGCCGGAGCCATAGTTGATCATGAACGAATCGCGCGTCGGCTCCAGCACATGCGCCATGACCGGGTCGGCCCAGTACCCCGGGAAGGCTTGGGTGACAGCGGTCTCATCCTGGAACTGCGCGGAAAAATCGCGGAAAGGCTCCAATCGATTGGGAAGCGCCGGGTTGCGTTTGCCGATGCTTTCCAATGGATAGGTCGAGGCCGGGAAACTGCCGTCGGCGTTGCTGCCCATGACGATGGCATCGGCTTCACTGGAGACGATTTCACTGCCGTCGACCATGTTGATGATCGGCTTGCCGGCCTTGCCTTCGCGAATCCACGGCTCGCGTTGCGGGTAGCGAGCCTGATAATCGACGATTGGCTGACCCGCCGGCGTGCGTCCGGTAGTCGCCAATCGCATCTCTTCTTCGGTGATGGTGTTGCGATAGCTGCGACCACCCTTGGGCATGACCGCCACCTGGCCGAACAGCCCATTGGCGTTGTTGCCGGCTGCACCTTCGCTGCCGAATGTCGCGCCGCGGCTGCTCACCGTGAACGCCCCTTCGCGCTCGGCGAACAGGGTGTAGGAGCGGCTGGCGCCAGGGGCGACGAGGGTGTTGGCATTGCGCCCGGTGTACGAGGCAATGTCATCGATACTGTTGACGGCCTGCATGCCGTTGACCTGGAAGCCGACATGGCGGTCAGCCACTTGCTCGTCGGCCTTGAACGGCTCACGGCCGTCACCGACTTCTGTACCTTCCTGCTCTTCGCCTTCCTCTTCCTCAATCCCCTCGCCACCGGAGCCCGGGTTGGCCTGGTAGGCCAGCAGGTTTTGCAGATTGACGGTCAGGCAATCACCGGCCGCAACCCGCAGCACCAGCGGACGCGGGCGCTTGTCGGGACGCAGAGAGACTTTGCCCGGCACCGCAGCGCCCCCCTGTTCCAGGGACACCTGACGCTCATCGACCACATCGCGGCGCAGGGCGAACATCATGCCGTTGACGTTCTGCGCACCCAGGCGGTTGAACATCAGCGGCTGATCCAGGGCAACGACGTTGGCCACCAGGTTGCGCTCACAGCGCGCAGACGCCTCGGCGAACTCGATGCCCAGCACCGATGCAGCCAATATCAGCCAGGGAAGCAGGGTTGGTACGTGGTGAATGCCGGTCATGATCTCGGACCCTCACTGTGTCAATCACAGGGAATAATTCTCGACAACATCCCTGAGCAATCTGCATGCCACAAAAATTTCTTTTATTTATCAATTGCTTATAGTTGTAACTTAATTTGTCGGGGGAAATCCCCCACTTATTCCCCACTTTTTCGCCGGGGCCACCATTCCCCAATGTTGGGGAAAACCAGGCCCTCTCCCGTCACAGCGGGGCGTCCGCCGCCAACCCCTGCAAGCGCCGGTACTGGCGCAGGACGCTGGGCACATAACGCTGGGTTTCGGCGAAGGGCGGGACCACTCTTCCCCGACTGATCACCGCTTGCGGCCCGGCGTTGTAGGCCGCCACGGCCAGGGTGATGTCGTTGTCGAACAGGGTCATCAGGCGCTTGAGGTAACGGGCGCCGCCCTGGATGTTGGCCTTGGGTTCGTAGACGTTCGCCACGCCCATCTCGCGGGCGGTGTCGGGCATCAACTGCATCAGGCCGCCGGCGCCCTTGGGCGACAGGGCGCTGGCGTTGTAGTTCGATTCGGTCTGAATCACCGCATGCAGCAACGCCGCCGGCAGCTGGTTGGCCGTGGCGGCCTGCGAGACGAGTTCGGCATAGGGCCTGGCGGCGATCATCTGTGGCTGCTGGTCAAGGCTGACCACCGCCGCCTGGGGCTCGCGGATGACCCGTTCGTAGTGACGACCGGGCCTGTGAACATTGGACAGGACGAAGTTGCCCCTGGCGTCCACGGACACGAACACATCGGCCTGCGCGGCACCGGCCAGCAGCGTCAGGCCGAGCAGTCCTGTGGTGAGTGCTTTCATGGTTTTACCTCCCCTGCCCGGCCCCGAAAAATGGGGCTAATGCCCCAATGGCCAGTCGTTTTTCAGCCATACGCAAGCACTGTGCCGAAAGCGCAGAGGGCCTTGGAACGAGGGGTGCAGAAGAATGCCGAAACCTTTACCGGCCCTGTGCATGGCAATTGCATGAGCCGTTGCAGCGACCCTTCTGCCGATTGTGTGAGGTCATCATGAAACAGCGTATGCGCTCTGCCCCGCGTGATTGTTCCCTGCGAAATCAGCGCGGGTTCACCCTGCTGGAACTGCTTGTAGTACTGGTGGTGCTGGGGCTGCTGGCCGGCATCGTGGCGCCCAAGTATTTCTCGCAACTGGGCCGCTCCGAAGTGAAAGTGGCCAAGGCGCAAATCGAAGGCTTGGGCAAGGCACTGGATCTCTACCGACTGGAGGTCGGTCATTACCCCTCCACCGAACAGGGCTTGCAGGCGCTGGTCACCGCGCCCAGCGATGAACCTCACTGGACCGGTCCTTACCTGCAGAAAAAACTGCCGCTCGATCCCTGGGGCCGTGCCTACACCTACCGCTACCCCGGCGAGAACGGCGAGTACGATCTGTTGTCCCTGGGCAAGGATGGCCAGCCCGGCGGCGAAGGCGAGAACGCCGAAATCACCAGTTGGCAGTGACGGATATGGCAACCATGCGTTTTCACCTCAAAGCCGTCGGCAAGGCCGGCGTTGTGTCGATGACCGTCGAGGCGCCCGGCCATCTCGAAGCCCGGCGCATTGCCGAAGATCAGGGTCTGCGGGTGGTCAGCCTGCAGGCCGAGAGGCACTGGCGCACGCTTCGCCTCAAACAACGAGAGATCTTCAACCTGGTGCTGTTCAGCCAGGAACTGACGACGTTGCTCAATGCCGGCCTGCCCTTGATCGATGCGCTGGAAAGCCTGGCGGAAAAAGAATCCGCGCCACAGGCCCGCAAGACCCTGAACGAGTTGGTGCGCCTGCTTTATGAAGGCAAATCGTTTTCCCAGGCATTGGGCCAGCTGTCGGCCGTGTTCCCCCCTTTGTATGTCGCGCTGGTGCAGTCCAGTGAAAAAACCGGTGCAGTGGGCGATGCGCTCGGCCGGTATGTCAGCTATCGCCAGCGCATGGACGAGGTTCGACAGAAGATCGTCAGCGCTTCGATCTACCCCATGTTGTTGCTGGTGGTCGGCGGTGGCGTTGTGTTGTTTTTGATGGGCTATGTCGTGCCGCGTTTCAGCCTGGTATTCGAAGGGTTGGGGTCCAACCTGCCGTGGCTGTCGCAGATCCTGATGAGCAGCGGCATGTTCCTGCATGCCCACCAGGGTGAATTCTTCGGCGGGTTCCTGGCGATCATCGGCGCGATTGCCGTGCTCCAGCGACAACCGGCCTTCCGTCGTGGCGTGGATCGCCTGATCGAAAAGCTGCCGGCGGTGCACCAGCGCATTTTCATGTATGAACTGGCGCGCTTTTATCGCTCCCTGGGGATTCTGCTTCAGGGCGGCATTCCCCTCGTCACCGCCATGGGCATGGTCCGCGGCCTGCTCACCGTAGCCTCCCGTTCGCGCCTGGACCAGGCCTGCGAACGGGTGCGCGAGGGGCAGTCGCTGTCCACGGCGCTGGAGCTCAATCACCTGGTGACACCGGTCTCCCTGCGCCTGCTGCGTGCGGGTGAGCAGTCCGGCAATCTCGGGCAAATGATGGAGCGCAGTGCCGACTTCTACGACGAGGAAATCAGCCGCTGGATCGAGTGGTTCGTACGCCTGTTCGAACCCTTGCTGATGACGTTCATCGGCTTGCTGATCGGGGTGATCGTGATCCTGATGTACATCCCGATTTTCGAGCTGGCCTCAAGCATTCACTGACCTGCGAGGAGAGGGTCGCGCGGTGCGTTGCATTTTTTTCAACGTGCGACTGAATAAAACAGGACCTCAAGTTGTTTACCGAGTGAATCAGGCAGCACGTTGCCATGTTCATCAACGTTCCAACCCGAGTTATAAAGACGGAGAACGACATGCACATCAACAAGCTTTTGTTGGCAGTAGCTATTGGCGCGGTTTTGTCGGCGTCTACCGTATTGATTCCACAGAGTCTGTCCGATATATCGAGCGCCCACGCACGAGAGGGCGGTAGTGGTGGCGGAGGCGGCGGTCACGGCGGCGGTGGCGGCAGTGGTGGTGGAGGCGGCGGTGGCGGTCACGGCGGCAGCGGCGGCGGTGGTGGAAGCGGCGGCGGTGGCGGCGGTGGCAATGGCGGCGGTCACGGAGGCAGTGGTGGCGGTGGCAATGGCGGTGGCGGTGGCGGTGGCGGTGGCAATGGCGGCAGCGGCCACAGCGGCAGCAATAGCGGTTCGGATCACAGTGGCAGTAGCGCCTCGAACTCCGGACGCAGCAGCACCCATGCCGAACCGAACGATGATCGTGGGCTTCACCATGCCGGCGAAGTCGGCGATGACCACGGCGTTCATCGTGGTGGCGAGGTCGGTGACGACCACGGCGTTCATCGTGCCGGTGAAGTGGGCGATGATCGCGGTCTGCATGCCGCCGGTGAAGTCGGCGACGATCGAGGCGTGCATCGCGCCGGTGAAGTCGCTGATGATCGTGGCGTACACGTCGGCGGCCAGGTGGGTGACGACAAACGCATAAACTGAGTGGATCTTCCCCCTGTAGGAGCGAGCCTGCTCGCGATAGCGGAGTGTCAGACGACGGGTATTTGTCTGCCAAACCGCTATCGCGAGCAGGCTCGCTCCCACAATGGTTATGTGTAAGTTTCCGATCTACACCCCACACTCAACCTCATCCAGTTGCTCGCGCAGAAAGCCGATCAATGCCTGCACCGGTCGCGATGACTGGCGATGTTGCGGATAGACCGCCGACAGCGTCAGCGGCTCCGGTCGATACTCATCGAGTACCGTCAACAACCTGCCCCCCTTCAAGGCCGAGGCAACGATAAAGGTCGGCAGGTAGGTGATGCCCATCCCGGCAATCGCCGCGTCCTTGAGCATGTCGCCGTTGTTGACGCGCATCCGTCCGGTGACGTTGACCACCATTGGCTTGCCCTGCCCCGCGAATCGCCACTGCACCTGGCGACCGTGACCGTAGGGCAGGCAATCGTGCAGGAGCAGCTCGTCGGGACTGACCGGCGTGCCTCGCTCGGCCAGATAAGCGGGGCTGGCGCAATACACCCGTTCGATGGATGCAATGCGCCGGGCGATCAGCGTCGAGTCTTCCAGCGTGCCGATGCGCAGCGCCAGGTCGTAGCCCTCGCCGAGCAAGTCCACGGGGCGGTCGCTCAGGTCGAGCTCCACCGTGACATCGCGATAGCGCTGCAAAAACAGCGGCAACAGACAACCCAGATGCGCCAAGGCAAACGACAGCGGCGCGCTGACGCGGATAGTGCCACGCGGCTCCGTGGTCTGCCCGGCGATCCCCTGCTCCACCTGCTCGACTTCGCCCAGCAGGCGCAAGGCCGATTCGTAGTAACTCTGCCCCAGGGGCGTGACATCCAGACGCCGGGTCGACCGATTGAGCAATCGCACGCCCAGGCGTTCTTCGAGCTGCATCAGACGCCGGCTGACAAATTGCTTGGACAGGCCCAGTTGATCGGCCGCGGCAGTAAAGCTGCCCGAGTCCATCACCTGGCAAAAAATACGCATGTCTTCAAACGGGTTCATTGTCACTTCCTGATTGACAGTAAAACGCTTTATAGCGGTTTTTTGTCTTTCGCTGTAGGCGCCAGGCTTGCTGGCGAAGGCGTTTTCAAAACCACCACCCGGCGCGAGGCCGCCTTCGCGGTAGGAGCCAGGCTTGCCGGCGAAAGCGTTTTCGAAACCACCGCACGACGCGAGGCCACCTTCGCTGTAGGAGCCAGGCTTGCCGGCGAAGGCGTTTTCGAAACCATCGCACGACGCGAGTCCACCTTCGCTGTAGGAGCCAGGCTTGCCGGCGAAGGCGTTTTCGAAACCATCGCACGACGCGAGGCCGCCTTCGCTGTAGGAGCCAGGCTTGCCGGCGAAGGCGTTTTCCAAACCACCGCACGACGCGAGTCCGCCTTCGCGGGCAAGCCTCGCTCCTACAGGCGAAGGCGTTTTCGAAACCATCGCACGACGCGAGTCCGCCTTCGCGGGCGAGCCTCGCTCCTACAGGCGAAGGCGCTTTCGAAACCATCGCACGACGCGAGGCCGCCTTCGCGGGCGAGCCTCGCTCCTACAGGCGAAGGCGTTTTCCAAACCACCACCCGGCGCGAGGACGCTTTCGCCGGCAAGTCGGATCGCCGCACCGCTGGCTCCTACAGGCGAAGGCGTTTTCGAAAGCGAAGGCGTTTTCGATGGTGCCGCACGTCGCGAGGCCCTCTTTCTGACGGTCGGTTTACGCATCGGCGCCTACAGTTATGTGCGTTGTCTTGGCAGGCCGGGGAAAAATTGAGCACGTACATGCAATTTTTTCCTGCCCTGCCCCGGCACTCTTGTTTCCAGTCCTGTTTCGCCGGAGTCCTTTGTCATGTCACAAGCCCCTTCCCGGAACACACCAACACCGGGGTTCGATGAAGTGGTCACGCTGATCGTCAAGCATCGGGTCAAGGCCGGGCTTGAAGCCCCCTATGAGGCCTGGTTACGGCGCATCGTCGGTATTGCCGCGCAACGCGAAGGCCACCTGGGTGTGGATGTGATTCGTGGCCAGCATGGCGGTCTGCGGATGTTCACCTGTGTACTGCGCTTCTGCTCCACCGAGGCGATGCAGCGCTGGCTCGACTCGCCGCAGCGCAAGGAACTGGTCGAAGAGGCAGCGCCCATGCTGGCGGACGGCGACCAGACCGAGGTCAATCCGGTCAACGAATTCTGGTTCGCCCCGCTGGCCGATGCGGCCTCGCCACCGCCACGCTGGAAGCAGGCCCTGGTCACGCTGCTGGTGATCCTGCCGCATACCTTGCTGGTGCCGTTGATCTGGGGCCCGCTGCTGCAGCTCAGCACCGTTCTGTCGAACTACGTGGTCGCGACGTTCCTGATCACACTGACCATCGTTCTTTCGGTGGTTTACATCTTCATGCCGATGGCCACGCGCCTGTTCGCACCCTGGCTGGAAGCCGGCCGGCCCCATTCCACACTGCATTGAAGGAAACGCGATGAACGCCGATCTGATTTTGTTCAATGGTCAATTTCATACGGTTGACCGTGAGAAGCCGCTGGCCAGCGCAGTGGCCATCAGCGATGGCCGTTTTGTGGTCGTCGGCAGCGATGCCCAGGCCATGGCGTTGCGCGGGCCTGCCACGCAGGTCATCGACCTCAAGGGGCGCTGCGTGATTCCCGGTCTCAACGACTCGCACTTGCACCTGATCCGCGGCGGCTTGAACTACAACCTTGAGCTGCGCTGGGAGGGCGTGCCGTCCCTGGCCGATGCATTGCGCATGCTCAAGGAACAGGCCGACCGCACGCCGACCCCGCAGTGGGTTCGGGTGGTCGGCGGCTGGAATGAATTCCAGTTCGCCGAAAAGCGCATGCCGACCCTCGAAGAACTCAACCAGGCGGCACCTGATACCCCGGTGTTCGTCCTGCACCTGTACGACCGCGCCCTGCTCAACCGTGCGGCATTGCGCGTGGCCGGCTACACCCGAGACACGCCAAACCCGCCGGGCGGCGAAATTGTCCGCGATGCCAACGGCAACCCCACCGGCATGCTGGTGGCGCGACCGAATGCAATGATTCTCTACTCGACACTGGCCAAGGGGCCGAAGTTGCCGCTGGAGTATCAGGTCAACTCGACCCGCCAGTTCATGCGCGAACTCAATCGCCTGGGCCTGACCAGCGCCATCGATGCCGGCGGCGGTTTCCAGAATTATCCGGACGACTACCAGGTGATCGAGCAGTTGGCCAGGGACCAGCAACTGACCGTGCGCATCGCCTACAACCTGTTTACCCAAAAGCCCAAGGAAGAACTCACCGATTTCCGCAACTGGACCGGCAGCGTCAAGTTGCATCAGGGCGACGATTACCTGCGGCACAACGGCGCCGGGGAGATGCTGGTGTTCTCGGCAGCGGATTTCGAAGACTTCCTGGAACCACGCCCGGACCTGCCGCAAAGCATGGAAGACGAGCTCGAACCGGTGGTGCGCCACCTGGTCGAGCAACGCTGGCCATTCCGCCTGCACGCGACCTACAACGAATCCATCAGCCGCATGCTGGATGTATTCGAGAAGGTCAACCGCGACATTCCATTCAATGGCCTGCCATGGTTCTTCGACCACGCCGAAACCATCACCCCGCAGAACATCGAACGGGTGCGCGCGCTGGGTGGCGGCATCGCGATTCAGGATCGCATGGCCTTCCAGGGTGAGTACTTCGTCGAGCGCTATGGTGCCAAAGCCGCCGAGGCTACACCGCCGATCCAGCGCATGCTCGCTGAAGGCGTGCCGGTGGGTGCCGGCACCGATGCGACGCGGGTATCGAGTTACAACCCGTGGACTTCGCTCTACTGGATGGTCAGCGGCCGCACGGTGGGCGGCCTGGCACTGCACGCCGAAGGCCTGTCGCGCCAGACCGCGCTGGAGCTGTTCACCCACGGCAGCGCCTGGTTCTCCTCCGAGCAGGGCAAGAAGGGCCAGATCAAGGTCGGGCAACTGGCGGATCTGGCTGCACTGAGCGCGGATTTCTTCAGTGTCGACGAAGAAGCGATCAAGTGGATCGAGTCGGTGCTGACCGTGGTCGGCGGCAAGGTGGTGTATGCCGCCGGGGATTTCGAAAAACTCGGGCCGGCCAGCCTGCCGGTGCTGCCGGACTGGTCGCCGGTGGTGAAAGTCCCCGGGCACTGGCGGCCGAACTCGCCGTTGCAGGCACAGGTTCACCAGTGCAGCGGCCCGTGTGCGGTGCACTCGCACAGTCATGAACGGGCGCGTCTGTCGAATGCGCCGGTCAGTGACTTCGCCGGTTTCTGGGGCGCCTTCGGCTGCTCGTGCTTCGCTTTCTGACACATACCAAAGAGCGCCGGTGCCGTTGATCGGCACTGGCGCAATACGCGACACCCATCCACCAAGGAGTTTCTTATGAGCAATGTTCCGTACAAACGCCTGAACAAAGACGATGCCGTGGTGCTGCTGGTCGATCACCAGACCGGTCTGATTTCGCTGGTGCAGGATTTCTCGCCCAACGAATTCAAGAACAATGTGCTGGCCCTGGGTGATATCGCCAAATTCTTCAATTTGCCGACCATCCTCACCACCAGTTTCGACCAGGGCCCGAACGGTCCGATCGTGCCGGAACTCAAGGCACAGTTCCCGGATGCACCGTTCATTGCCCGCCCCGGCCAGATCAACGCCTGGGACAACGCCGACTTCGTCAAGGCTGTGAAGGCCACCGGTCGCAAGCAACTGATCATTGCAGGCGTGGTCACTGACGTGTGCGTAGCGTTCCCGACCCTGTCGGCGCTGGCCGAAGGCTTTGACGTGTTTGTGGTGACCGATGCTTCCGGCACGTTCAATACCACCGTGCAACAAGCGGCCTGGGCACGAATGACTGCGGCGGGTGCACAGTTGCTGAACTGGTTCTCCGTGGCGTGCGAGCTGCAAGGCGACTGGCGCAATGACATGGAAGGCCTGGCCAACCTGCTGTCCGAACGCATTCCGAACTACCGCAACCTGATCAACAGCTACACCGCCTTCACTGCCAAGTAAGGGTCAGCGACCCGTGAGAGCGCCCCTGCCGACCCGCAGGGGCGCTCTTGTCATGCAGCGCCCGAAATCTCCAGCGACGCCGACATGAACTGACTGATACGCGAACGCAACCAGCGTTCGGCCGGGTCATTGTCATGCACCCCGCTCCAGGCCATCGACAGTTGCGCCGCATCGATGGCAAACGGCGGATCTTCGGCACGCAGGCCACAGCCCTCCACCAGGGCGCAAGCGGCATAGTCCGGCACCGTGGCGATCATTTCGGTCCCGGCCAGCAACGCGCGCAGACCACTGAACTGCGGCACACCGAGAACCACCCGACGGCTGCGACCGACCTTGGCCAGGTCCAGATCGATGTTGCCGCTCAGATCACCGGAAAACGACACCATCGCATGGGGTCGCGCGCAGTATTCGTCCAGGGTCAGCGGTCCTGGCCGAGTGTCGCCGCGCAGCACCTTGCAGGGGATGTCGCGCAGTTTCTTGCGCTTGGCATTGGCCGGCAGATCCGTGGTGTAGCTCACGCCCACGGAGATTTCCCCGGAGGCCAGCAAGGCCGGCATCAACAGGTAATTGGCGCGGCGCACCACGACCACGATGCCCGGTGCCTCTTGCTGCAGCTGACGCAACAGCGGCGGAAACAGACCGAACTCGGCATCGTCCGACAGCCCGATGCGGAACACATCACAGCTCGACGCCGGGTCGAACTCCTTGGCCCGACTGACCGCGCCGGAAATGGTGTCCATCGCCGGTTGAAGTTCCTTGAGGATCGCCTGCGCCCGCGCCGTCGGCTCCATGCCGCGACCGTTGCGCAGCAGCAACGGATCGTCGAACAGATCGCGTAACCGCCCCAGCGCAGCACTCACGGCCGGCTGGCCCATGAACAGTTTTTCGGCCACGCGGGTCAGGTTCTTTTCGAACATCAGCGCTTCGAAAATCACCAGCAGGTTCATGTCGACGCGACGCAGATCGTTTCGGTTCATGGGCACGGGGTCCTTGTGGATTGAGTCAGGTGTGAAGGTGGACGATTGTGTCTGGTTTTTCGCGGTGTTGCCCGCGATGAGCGAGGAATTAACAACGTTTAACTCGCTAGCCAGAGCCTCGGGACTCAAGAATGGGGTTCACCGATCCGGATATTCGCCATGGCTCGATTGCAGCAAAACACCGCCCGCGAGACCGTCACGCAACCACCGGAGAAAACCTCCGGTGGCCTTAATCCGCAGCGCGAAAGGATGATCAAGCAACTGATTCTCGAACGCCTGGACCAATCCCTTGAAGTGGCTGAACTGGCCCGGGCCTGTTCGTTGTCGCGCAGTCATTTCTCCCGCGCCTTCAAGTGCAGCACCGGTCTCTCGCCCCAGGACTGGATTCGCCGGCAACGTATTACGCGGGCCAAACTGTTGATCCAGCACACGGACCTGAGCCTCACGCAGATCAGCCTTGAGTGTGGTTTCTGCGATCAGGCGCACTTCTGCCACATGTTCACCCGCAGCGAAGGCATCAGCCCGTTCGCCTGGCGATGCCGGATGGTACGCACCGTTCACCGGCCTTGTGGCCACCCTGCCCTGTAGGAGCCAGGCTTGCCGGCGAAGGCGATTTCGGAAACACCATATGACGCGAGGCCGCCTTCGCGGGCAAGCCTCGCTCCTACAGGCGAAGGCGTTTTCAAAACCACCACCCGGCGCAAGACCGCCTTCGCGGGCAAGTCGGATCGCCGCACCGCTCGCTCCTACAGGCGAAAGCGTTTTCGAATCCACCGCACGACACGAGGGTGTTTTTGAATGCACGTTGCACAGATGAAAAAACCTGAGGATTATGCTCCAAAGCCGCGAGCCAGACGGCCGCACGCAGGAGCGAATCGTTGCCAAATACCCTTGAACAGGCTGTGCATTTCGGCCCCTACAGGATCTACCCCGAACAACGCCTGGTCATGGAGGTCGGCCAACCCCTGCGTCTGGGCCGACGGGCCATGGACATTCTGCTGATTCTGCTGGAGCACGCCGGGCGTGTCGTCAGCAAGCACCAACTGATTACCCGAATCTGGCCCGATTCGGTGGTCGAAGAGATCAACCTGCGGGTGCATATGGCGGCCCTGCGCAAAGCGCTCGGCGATGGCCAGGGCGGCCAGCGTTATATCGTCACCGTCGCCCAGCGCGGCTACAGCTTTGTGGCACCGCTCTCGGTGGAAAACATCGAGCAACGCCCGCCCAACGAACCGGTTCGATCCGGCGAACACAACCTGCCCCTGCGCCGCACTCGACTGATTGGCCGTCAGGCGCTGGTCGATGGCCTGGTGGCACAACTGCCGCGCCAGCGTTTCATTACCCTGGTCGGCCCCGGTGGCATCGGCAAGACCACCGTGGCCCTGCGCGTCGCCGAACAACTGATCGGCCAGTATCCCGACGGCATTCGTCTGCTGGACCTGGCACCGATCCACGACCCCTCGATGATCACCGGGCATCTGGCCACGCTGCTGGGCCTGCCCTTGCACAATGACGACCCTGTGGAGCAACTTGCCCGGCTCCTGAGCGAACGGCGGATGTTGCTGGTCATCGACAACTGCGAGCACCTGCTCGACACCGTGGCCCCGCTGTGCGAAACCCTGCTGCGCGGTACACCGCACCTGCATGTTCTGGCCACCAGTCGCGAGAGACTGCGGGCCGAAGGCGAATACGTCCAGCGCCTGGAATCCCTGGACTGCCCTCCTGCGATTGCCCTGCCGGACCGCGCCCAGGCCTTGGGCTTTTCCGCGTTGCAACTGTTTGTCGAACGAACCATGGCCAGCCACGACAGCTTCGAATTGACCGACGCCCAATTGCCGCTGGTAGCCGACATCTGCCGACGCCTCGACGGCATTCCCCTGGCCCTGGAACTGGCGGCCGCCCAGGTCGCCAACCTGGGCCTGGACGGTTTGCTCGCGCAACTGCAAAACAGTTTTCGCCTGCTTGCCCACAGCAGCCAGGCGACCCTGGCCCGGCATCAGACGCTGCGGGCCACACTGGACTGGAGCTTCGAACTGCTCACCCCCTGCGAACAGACCTGCCTGCGCCGATTGGGCATCTTTCGCGGTGGCTTCACCCTGGCGTCGGCGGCGGCCGTGATCGTCGGTGAGAGCGTCGAACACCCTGAAGTGTTCGCCTCGATCACGCAACTGGTGGCCAAATCCTTGCTGAGTGTGGATGTCGGTGATGAAGAGGTGTTCTACCGCCTGCTTGACACCACCCGCCGCTATGCCCTGGAAAAACTCGAACTGACCGCCGAGCTGGCCGGCACCCGGGAACGCCATGCCGAACGCTGCCTGAACTTGATGCATCAGGCACAGGAGGACTGGGAGCGCATTGCCACCGGCCTTTGGATCGAGCGCTATGCCCGTAGCCTGGAGGACATTCGCGCAGCCCTCGACTGGGGGCTGTCGGCACAAGGCGCGCAGGCGCTCGCGATTCGCCTGACCGCCGCCTCGACGCCGCTATGGCAGGAGTTGTCGCTGCTCAAGGAGCATGGTGGTTATGTACGCAGGGCCCTGGACTTGCTCGATGCCACGCCCGAGCCCTGCCCCCGTTTGAAAATGTCCCTGAAGCTGGCGCTCGGCAGCGCCTGTTACCACACCCAGGGCGGCTCCCCGCAAACCGTGGAAGCCTTCCTCAGTGCCCGGTCCCTGGCCCGGCAATGCAAGGACGTGGCAGGACAACTGCGCGCTATCTCCGGACATCTGGCGGTCAACCTCAGCTGCGGCCATTACCGGATGGCCCTGCAGCAGAGCCAGCAATTCGACCGGCTGGGCCTGCACGGCGACCCGCTGCTGTCACTGAGCACCCATCGCCTGCGCGTATTGGCGCTGCACTTTGCCGGGAATCAGCCACAGGCACGGGTAAATGCCGAAGAGGTGATCCAGCGCATGGCCCACAGCGGTCATCTCAACCGTTTCACCCATGGCTTCGGCGTGCAGTACGACCAGAGCGTTGCCGCCCTGACCATCCTGGCGCGCATCCTGTGGTTGCAGGGGTTACCGGAACAGGCCTGGCGCACGGCCCGACAGGCACTGGACATTGCCCTGCAAATCAACCACGGCACTTCGATCTGCTACACCCTGGCGCTTTCCGGTTGCCTGATCGCCCATTACAACGGCGACACCCGCAACGCCCGCGAGCTGTTGCAGCTGTTGCTGGATCAGTCGCAGAAGCACTCGGTGCCGTTGTTTCACAGCTGGGCGCAACACTATGCGCAAGTCATTGACAGCGCTCATGTGCAACCGGCGCCACCTGCAGCTACAGGCCTGATCAAGGAAATCATGGTGACCCTGTCTGCCGCTTGCATCGACGATGACTTGCGCCATCGCGCCAACAGCGGCGCGGCGGGCTGGAGCACCGCGGAAATCCTGCGTGCCGATGCCGAAACGCTGCTGAGCGCCGATTGCCCGGTGAAGGAGCGCACGGCCGAAACCCTGCTGCTGGGGGCGCTCGATGTGGCGAAGTCTCAGGGTGCGCTGGCCTTTGAACTGCGCAGTGCGACGTCGCTGGCACGACTTTGGCTGCATCAGCGCCGCTTTCAGCAGGCCCATCAATTGCTGGCGCCGATCTACCATCGCTACACCGAGGGGCATGCCACACCGGATCTCACGGCGGTACGCACCCTACTCGACGAGTTGCAGGCTCACGTGCCGGCCTGAGGGGCGGCGCACCTGACTGATGTAGCCGGCATAGCGCATTTCGACCGTACGCAATGCCCCGCTGTGTTCGAGTTTTTCCAGGGCATAGCGGCGGGTGGTGTTGAGGAAGCGATATCGGCTCTGCCCATGGGTGCGCTCCTTTGACAACAAGGATTTGAGCACCAGGCTTTCCAGCACCACCGTCAGATCCACAGGCAACAGCGAGGCACAGCTGACCACGCCCATGGCCGCGTCCAGAGTGAATGCCGACTTGAACACCGCCAGTCGTTGCAGCACAGTCTGCTGCAACGGAGTCAGGCGCTCATAACTCCAGTCCAGGGCGGCCTTGAGGGTCTGGTGCCGGGGCACGGCAGTACGTCGCCCCTGGGTCAGCACCTGAAAACAGTTATCCAGTTGCGCCTGCAACCCGACCAGTGCCAACGCATCGATCTGCGCCGCCGCCAGTTCAATCGCCAGGGGCAAACCATCCAGGCGCCGACAGATTTCGCGCACCGCCTTGAGGTCCTGTTCTCGCAGGGTAAATCCTTGCTCAATGGCCCGGGCACGGTTGACGAACAGCTGCACCGCCGAATACCCCATGACTTCATCGACACTGTGCAGTGCCGATACCGGCGGCACCACCAGCGGCGGCAATGTCAACAGCGTTTCGCCGGTGGCCAGCAACGGCTCACGGCTGGTGACCAGGATCGACACGCGCGGCGCCGAAATCAGCAATGCCTCGATCAGTATCCGGCAGCTTTCCAGCACGTGCTCGCAGTTATCGAAGATCAACAACGCATGCCGATGCGCCAAGGTTTCGAGGGTCGTGCCGACATCCATTTCCAGGGTGCGGGTCAGGTGATCGACCACTTGCGCCGGGTCGTCGATCACTGCCAGGTCCACTCGCCACACGCCGTCGCCGTAATGCTGCAACAGCAGTTCGGCGGCCCGCAGGGCGACGGTGGTCTTGCCAATGCCGCACGGGCCGGTCAGCGTCATGAAACGCCGTACCGGCAGTTGCCGCACCAGGCTGCCCACCAGTGCATCGCGGCCGGTGACCGGCGTCAGCCGGGCCGGCAGGTTGTGATGGGCGCGCGGGCCTTGCGGGCTAACAGGCAGAGGCTGCGCTATCTGCTGTATCGGTGCGACGAAGCTGTAGCCGCGCTGAGGAATGTTGACGATGTAGCACTGGCCGCCCTGTCCGTCACGAAAGGCACGGCGCAGCGCGGCAATGTGCACCCGCAGATTGATTTCCTCGACCACGGACCTTGGCCAGACCAGCGCGATCAACTCGTCCTTGCCGACCACCGAGCCCGCGCGCTCGACCAGCACCTGCAAGATGTCCAGGGCCCGACCGCCCAGGCGCAACGGGCGATCGCCTTCCAGCACCAGTCGTTGATTGAGGTGGAAGGCATAAGGGCCGAAACCCAGCACCCTGTCGCTGTGAATGTCTCTGAGGCTGTTCATGCACTGTCACCCGCCGGGGGCCTGTTTCCATCCAGGCGCCGTACCTTCCTTGCAATGAGTTCAGGCGTATCTTGGCAGGCCCGGGTGACGGTACAACGGCCATGGGGGGAGCGACACGGCCATTACGGTGCGCATGACGGCCCAATGAGAACACGCCCTAGCTGAATTGCTCGCGATACTGGCTCGGGGTCAGGCCAAGCTTTTCTGTGAACAGAAAACGCATGTGCCGCACGCTGCCGAAACCACTCTTGAAGGCCACGGTCTTGAGCGGCAAATCGGTGGTCTCCAGCAGGCTGCGGGCGTTATCGATACGCGCACTCTGCAGGAACTCCATGGGTGTCATACCCACTTCCCGGGCGAACACCCTGGCGAAGTGGCGCGCACTCATGGCGGCCAGGCCGGCCATGCGTTCGATGGTGAAGCTTTCCTCAAGATGTTCCAGCACATGGTTCTGCAGCCGGGTAATCGGTGTTTCCTGGGGCGCCACGGCGGCCATCAACGGGCTGAACTGCGCCTGCCCGCCCTGACGCTTCATCACCACCAGCAATACCTTGGCCACGTCCTGGGCGACTTTCTTGCCGTGGTCCCGGGCCACCACCGCCAGTGCCAGGTCGATGCCGGCAGTGACGCCGCCGGAGGTAATGAGGTTGCGGTCCTGAATGAAGATCTGGTCGGTTTCCACCACGGCCTCGGGAAAGGCCTTGGTCAGCCGTTCGGTGTAGTGCCAGTGAGTCGTGACGCGATAACCGTCCAGTAATCCCGCATGCCCCAGCACGAATGCGCCGGTGCAGATCGAACCATACCCGCCCGCCCGGCCGACGCTGTGCCGCAGCCAGTCCAGCAGCGGCGGGTGTTTTTCGTTGTAGGCACCGGGACCGCCGGGCACCAGCAGCAAGTCGAACCCCTCGCAGGCCTGGTCGATATGCAGGTCGGTTTGCACGCATACGCCATTGGATGCCCGCAGTGCGCCACGTTCGGTGCCGATGGTGGACAGCACGTAATGGTCGTCGGGCTTCAAGTACCGATTGGCAATGGAAAACACCTCCATCGGCCCGGCCATGTCGAGCAGGAGAAAATTGGGGAACAGCACCATTGCCACGGTTTTCATGGGTGGATTTCGCCGGGATCAAAAGATGATTAACGACTGAACGCCAATCCCTTGTGGGAGCGAGCCGGCTCGCTCCCACAAGGGTCAACGCCTGGCTGTGCATTATGGCGAAGTGCGGCACTGGCGTCTGCTTACCACTGTCAACTACAAGGAGACAGTATTTCAATTTCTATCTACTTATTCATCTACCGAGTAGACATTAACCTTCTCCTCACTCGGACGAATTCACGTCCCCAAAGGAGATTTCATCATGCTGACCCTTCGTAAAGCTTCTGATCGCGGCATGGCCAATCATGGCTGGTTGAAGTCGTTCCACACCTTTTCCTTCGCCAACTACCGCAATCCGAAAGAGCAGGGTTTTTCCGACCTGCTGGTGATCAACGATGACCGCGTGGCGGCGGGCAAGGGTTTCGGTCAGCACCCGCACCGCGACATGGAGATTTTCTCCTACGTGCTCGAAGGCGCCCTGGAACACAAGGACACCCTGGGCACCGGCTCGGTGATCCGTCCCGGTGATGTGCAGTTGATGAGTGCCGGCAGTGGCGTGGCGCACAGCGAATACAACCACTCGGACAAGCATCCGGTGCACTTTCTGCAAATCTGGATCGTGCCTGAAGTCAGCGGCGCCAAACCGCGTTATCAGCAGGAGCATTTCAGCACGCAAAAGAAACGCGGACGCCTGCAACTGATCATCTCCCCCGACGGTGCCAAGGGCTCGCTCAAGGTGCGCCAGGATGCGCGGGTGTATGCCGGCCTGTTCGACGGCCAGGAAAGCGCCACCCTGGAACTGGCTGCCAATCGCTATGCCTATGTGCATGTGGCCAGAGGCAGCGTCGAACTCAACGGCCTGCGCTTGCAGGAAGGTGACGGTGTACGGGTTCGCCAGGAACAGGTACTGACCCTGGGCAACGGTGTGGATGCCGAAGTGCTGGTGTTCGACTTGCGTCCACAGGAACTGCCGGAAATGCCGTGATCGCTGCACTTTGTGGGAGCTGGCTTGCCAGCGATGGCGACCTTGCGTGTTGCGTTGTCCATGATCACGCCTTCGCCTGTAGGAGCCAGGCTTGCCGGCGAAGGCGGCCTTGAATGTTGCGTTGTGCATGAACACGCCTTCGCCGGCACCGCCAGGTGAGGTGTTGGTTGTGGGTCGAGGATGTGATC